>JABAZL010000161.1 GCA_018608425.1 Flavobacteriaceae bacterium | reverse complement strand
GAAGAATGTTATGTTTAGAAACAATATTCCCTTTAACACCTCTTCCCTTGATCTGCAAGTCAGCAAAATCAATTTCCCATTTCAATTTTTTAGCAGTACCAGTATTTCTTAGAATTACGGTAATAATCTCCGCTTCTCCATTGGGATTGGCAGTAAAATACAGTATGCTAGAACCCGGCTTGCCTTGGGTAAGCGGATAGGCTTTATCTCGTGTAACACCAGTAACTGCGAAGCGTTTGATATAGGAATTTCCACCTTTTCCGTCTCGATATACTACGTTATATACGGTTCGTTGATCTTTCTTTTTAAATACTGCTGCGTAGATAATGTCCTTTTCAATAAATACTTTACTGTCAACTTTAACAACTTGCATCGTACCGCTTCGGGTAAACACAATAATATCGTCTATGTCCGCACAATCGCATACATACTCATCTTTCTTTAATGAAGTTCCAATAAATCCTTCTTCTCTATTCACATAAAGCTTAAGGTTTCGAACTACTACTTTAGTAGCGTCTACATCATCGAAAGTTCGAATTTCTGACATACGATCTTTATCCTTCCCAAAATCTTTTTTAAGTTGAGTGAAATAGTTAATCGCGTATTCAATGAGGTTATCTAGGTGATTTTGGACTTCTTTGATTTCATTTTCTAGCGCATCAATGCGTTGTTGTGCTTTGTCAATATCAAATTTTGAAATTCTCTTAATCTTAATTTCTGTCAAACGGACCAAATCATCTTCAACAACTGCACGCTTTAGCATTGTGATAAAGGGTTTTAAGCCTTCATCAATTGCATTCAAAACACCTTCCCATGTTTCTTCTTCTTCAATTGCACGGTATACTTTATTCTCAATAAAAATACGCTCTAATGATGCAAAGTGCCACTGATTTTGGAGTTCATCTAATTTTACTTCCAGTTCTTTTTTCAACGTCTGAACAGTAGAGTCTGTTGAGATACGAAGCATATCCGACACACCAATGAAGTGAGGCTTATGGTCAATGATAACACAACCTAAAGGTGATATCGAAGTTTCACAAGCAGTAAATGCATACAATGCATCTATGGTCTTGTCTGGCGAAATTCCGTTGGGTAAATGAATTAGAATTTCGACATTGGCAGCCGTATTATCTTCAATTTTACGAACTCGAATTTTTCCTTTCTCGTTTGCCTTAAGAATCGATTCGATTAAACTTGAAGTAGTTGTACTGAATGGAATTTCGGTAATGACAAGGGTATTCTTGTCTTGGGCGCTAATTTTTGCTCGTACACGAACTTTACCACCGCGAATTCCATCATTATAATTTTGAACATCAATAATTCCACCTGTTTGAAAATCAGGAATTAAAGTGAATTTTTTACCTTTTAAATACGCAATACTTGCTTGAATTAATTCATTGAAGTTATGCGGTAAAATCTTGGTTGACAACCCAACTGCAATACCTTCTGCTCCTTGTGCAAGGAGTAAAGGGAATTTAACGGGCAGGTTAACGGGTTCTTTTTTACGACCATCGTAAGACAGTTGCCAGTTGGTTACTTTGGGGCTAAAAACAACTTCCAAAGCAAATTTTGACAAACGTGCTTCAATGTATCGAGAAGCAGCTGCACGATCACCGGTAAGTATATTCCCCCAGTTACCTTGCATGTCGATCATCAAATCCTTTTGACCGATTTGTACCATTGCATCGGCTATACTAGCATCACCGTGCGGGTGATACTGCATGGTGTGACCAACAATATTTGCAACTTTATTGTATCGCCCGTCATCCAAGTCCTTCATAGAATGAAGAATACGACGCTGAACAGGTTTGAGACCATCAGAGATCGCTGGTACTGCACGTTCTAAGATAACATAAGAGGCATAATCAAGAAACCAATCCTTGTACATACCGGTTACCTTAACTAAGGTATCGTTGCCTTGTGCTGCTGCACCACTATCTTCTTCGTAGAATTCTTTTTCTTCCATTTCTAGCTATCCGATTCTGCTAAATCTAATTCTACTTTTAGATTATTGATGATAAATTCTTGTCGATCTGGGGTGTTTTTACCCATATAAAACTGAAGTAATTCTTCTATGGTTGTCGATTTGTCTAACATAATGGGATCTAAGCGAATGTCATCTCCAATAAAGTGCTTAAACTCATCTGGAGAAATTTCTCCTAAACCTTTGAATCGTGTAATTTCTGCTTTTCCTCTCAACGTTGCAATTGCATCTATTCGCTCTTGTTCGGAATAACAATAAAAGGTTTGTTTTTTATCTCGAACACGATACAGCGGAGTTTGCAATATGTATAAATGCCCTTCTTTGATTAATTCTGGAAAGAACTGCAAGAAAAAGGTAATTAGTAATAAACGTATGTGCATCCCATCGACATCAGCATCGGTTGCTATTACGATATTATTATAGCGCAAATCAGCCAAACTATCTTCTATGTTGAGTGCAGCTTGCAGTAAGTTAAATTCTTCGTTTTCGTAAACGATTTTCTTAGTCATCCCAAAGGTATTCAGGGGCTTACCACGCAAACTAAAAACAGCTTGAGTATTGACATCTCTGGACTTCGTAATGGATCCACTTGCCGAATCTCCTTCGGTAATGAATACTGTTGAATCCAGTCTTCTGTCTTTCTTAAGATCGCCTAAATGAACCCGACAATCTCGCAATTTTTTGTTGTGAAGATTTGATTTTTTAGCACGATCACGAGCAAGTTTTCGGATACCTGATAACTCTTTTCGCTCTTTCTCGGCTTGCATTATTTTACGCTGAATCTTCTCTGCAGTATCTGGATTTTTATGTAAAAAATTATCCAGTTGTGTGCCTAAAAATTCATGAATATACGATCGAACCGTTGGCATTTTTTCGCCCATTTCGGTCGACCCCAATTTGGTCTTGGTTTGCGATTCAAAAACAGGTTCCATAACCTTGATGCTTACTGCTGCAATTATGGATTTTCGTATATCAGAGGCATCGTAATTTTTACCAAAAAACTCACGTACCGTTTTCACTACAGCTTCTCTAAAAGCAGCTAAGTGTGTTCCACCTTGGGTGGTGTTTTGACCATTTACAAACGAGTGATACTCTTCGCTATATTGTGTTCTACTATGAGTGAGGGCAACTTCAATATCATTGCCACGAAGATGAACAATTGGGTAAAGTAAATCCGATTCGTTGATAATGTCTTCCAATAAATCCTTCAAACCATTTTCCGAGAAATACTTTTCCCCATTGAAATCAATGGTCAATCCAGGGTTGAGATAGACATAATATTTAATCATTTTCACAATGTATTCATTGCGATAGCGATAATTTTTAAAAATTGCGGTGTCTGGGGTAAAAGTAACCTTGGTTCCTTTTCTTTTAGAACTTTCAAGCGGAGAGGCATCTTCAATTAAGTTTCCAGCTTCGAAGGTTGCAAACTTAGAAAGGTTATCTCGGTTCGACTCTACTCTAAAGGCAGACGACAATGCATTCACTGCTTTTGTCCCTACTCCATTAAGCCCAACAGATTTCTTAAAGGCACGGGAATCGTATTTACCCCCAGTGTTCATTTTAGAAACCACGTCTACTACTTTCCCCAATGGGATTCCACGCCCGTAATCACGAACGCTTACTTCTTGGTCTTTAATCAGAATTTCAATGGTTTTCCCTGCACCCATTACAAATTCATCAATACAGTTATCGAGAACTTCTTTTAGTAAGATATAAATGCCATCATCAGGGGAAGAGCCATCACCAAGCTTCCCAATATACATACCAGGACGCATACGAATGTGCTCTTTCCAATCAAGAGATCGTATATTATCTTCGGTATATTGAGTGTTTTCTGCCATAGGAGATATCTGCTAATATAATAGTTCCAACGAAAAAGTTGAAGCTAATTACAGTAAAAAAATTAACAAAAAAAGTTGAAAACTATTAAGTAGTTGTGCGATAAAGGATTCAATAAAAACAGTGTGTTTTGAATGGTTTATCTTTTTTCTAAATAGGAAAGAATATTCGATTCGATTCTATTTTCAATAGTAGTTACATCTGCTTTTTGAAATTCTTTTCCGGTTATGTGTTCGTATAATTCAATGTAACGATCAGAAACCTCTTGAATATAAGCATCACTCATTTCGGGAATTTGCTGTCCTTCAAGGCCTTGAAAACCGTGAGCAATGAGCCATTGACGAACAAATTCTTTGGAAAGCTGCTTTTGCTCCTCTCCTTTTGTCTGACGCTCTGCATATCCATCTTGATAAAAATAACGAGAAGAATCAGGTGTATGGATTTCATCAATCAACACAATGGTTCCATCGGCTGTTTTACCAAATTCGTATTTAGTGTCGACAAGAATCAACCCTTTATCTGCAGCAAGCTGAGTTCCTCGTTCGAATAAAGCACGAGTGTAATTTTCTAAGACTATATAATCCGCTTCAGAAACAATTCCTTGGCGTATGATTTCTTCTCTTGAAATATCCTCATCGTGACCTTCTTCTGCCTTGGTCGCTGGAGTTATAATTGGTGTTGGAAAGCGATCGTTTTCAATCATTCCATCGGGCATAGCAACGCCACAAAGAATTCTTTTGTCTAGCTTATACTCACGTGCAGCATGTCCAGAAAGGTAACCACGGATAACCATTTCGACTTTAAAGGGCTCACAACGTTTGCCTATCGCTACAGACGGATCTGGGGTTGCCTCCAACCAATTCGGTACTATATCCTTAGTTGCTTCCATCATATGGGTGGCAATTTGATTTAGAATTTGACCTTTATAAGGAATGCCTTTGGGCATTACTACATCAAAAGCCGATAGCTTGTCCGTAGCAATCATAACCAGTAAATCGTTTTCAAGGCTAATGACTTCACGAACCTTACCAATGTATTTGGATTGCTGCCCGGGAAGGGAAAAAGAGGATGCTAATAGTGTATTCATGTAATGATATTAATTTTGATGCTCAATATTTCTGTAAGCTTCTATTACTTTTCGAACGAGTCGGTGACGGATTACATCTTTATCATCTAAATAGATCATACCAATCCCGTCGGTTTCTTTTAAAACAAGTAGGGCTTCTTTTAGCCCAGAAATTGTTCTACGCGGTAAATCAATTTGCCCAGGATCGCCAGTGATTATAAATTTTGCGTGCGTTCCCATTCTAGTCAAGAACATTTTCATTTGTGCATGCGTAGTGTTTTGTGCCTCATCTAGAATAACAAAAGCATGATCGAGTGTTCTTCCGCGCATAAAGGCGAGCGGTGCAATCTGAATGGTGCCTTTTTCTAAATAGGAAGCCAAACGTTCAGCAGGGATCATATCCCGAAGTGCGTCATATAAAGGCTGCATATAAGGATCTAGTTTTTCCTTCATGTCACCCGGAAGAAATCCAAGGTTCTCCCCTGCTTCTACTGCCGGACGAGTAAGAATAATCCGTTTTACTTGTTTTTCTTTCAGTGCCTTAACGGCTAAGGCAACTGAAGTATAGGTCTTTCCAGTCCCAGCCGGTCCAACAGCAAAGAGCATATCGTTCTTTTTACTGAGCTGAACCAAACGTTGTTGATTGATGGTTTTTGCCTTGATGGCTCTTCCTCCTACACCGTGAACAATAAACGATTCCTTATCGTCCATGGCTAGCACTGCTTGCGCAGAATCCGCAGTTAGGATTCGTTCCAGAATATCCTGATCGAGTTTATTGAACTTAGTGAAATGAGCAACGAGCATTTCAATACGTTTTTCAAATTCATCTAAAATAACCTCTTCACCAAAGGCCTTTATCGTGTTTCCACGGGCTACAATTTTCAGCTTTGGAAAATATGTTCGCAACAATTCAATATTTGTGTTTTGATCACCAAAGAACTCTCTTGGGTTCACTTCAACCAACTCAATTTCTATCTCATTCAAAAGCAACAGCGTTTTAAGGTTATTTTCTTTAAGGATTTGTAAGTTTGTATTTCAAAATTACTGTTTTAGTTTAAATAACTTTTAAAATATATAGTTTCTTTATGTCAATAGTAAGCCTGATTACCGATTTTGGATTAAAGGACTACTTTGTTGCAGCAATTAAAGCTGAATTACATCAAGAAATCAAGGATGCTCATATTATTGACATCTCCCACCAAGTGAGTCCTTTCAATCATACCGAAGCGGCTTATATCTTGACAAATGCTTATAAGGCATTTCCAAAAGGGAGTATTCATATCGTAGGCGTCGATTCTGAATTTAGTCCAGAAAATTCGCATATCGTTATGTATTTCGATGGCCACTATTTTATTGGAGCAAACAACGGAATTTTGTCATTGATTAAAGATGATCGTGTTCCAGATAAGATTGTAGAAATTAACATTCACAACAACATTACCTCTTCCTTTCCTGTTTTAGATGTTTTCGTAAAAGTTGCAGGACATATTTCAAGAAAAGGCAGTTTAGATGTCATTGGAAAACCCATAACTGAGATTAAGGAAGTTACTGGAGTAAGGCCCGTTATCAATCCTACAGAAGATCAGATACTTGGGAGTGTCATTTATATTGACAATTTTGGAAATGTGGTAACCAATATTACCGAAAGATTATTTAGTGAATATAGAAAAGGACGTTCCTATACCATTTTTGCAAAAAGTATAAAATTCGATTCCATACATGAATCGTATACGGAGGCTATCAATTTCTCTATTCCGAAGGAAAACAGAGATGAAGATGGTAAGAAAATTGCTTTATTCAATGCTGCTGGACACTTAGAACTTTCGATTTATAAAAGCAATCCGCAAACTGTCGGTAGTGCAAGTAGCCTGTTTGGACTTGAATTCAGAGATACTATAACGATTAAATTCAATTAATATGCTGGCCATCGCCAAGAGAGAAATTTTATCCTTTTTTACTACCCCATTGGGATATAGTATACTGGCTGTGTTTTTTATTTTAAACGGTTTACTACTATGGGTATTTGCAAATGCATTCAATCTGGTAGATTCTGGGTTTGCAGACCTTAATTTGTATTTTGAATTGATGCCCTGGTTGTTCTTATTTCTAGTCCCCGCTATTGGGATGAAAGCTTTTTCTGAAGAAATTAAATCCGGAACAATTGCTTTACTTTTCACCAAGCCAATTTCTATTTGGGAATTGATTTTAGGGAAGTTTTTGGGGATGCTTTTTCTAATTAGCTGCAGCCTTTTTACAAGTTTTATATACGCCTATGTTGTTATAGAATTAAAATTTGAGCAAGATGTTTTTGATTGGGGCGCATTTTGGGGATCTTTTTTAGGGCTCTTTTTCTTAGCTGCACTATTTTCGAGCATTACCTTGTGGTGTTCTTGTTTCTCAAAAAATCAGGTAGTAGCATTTTTAGCAGCTGTATTACTTTGCTTTCTTCATTTCTACTGCTGGGGAGAAGCCTCACTTTACTTTTCTGACAATACGGTCTATAGTTTTTTTAATGCCGTAGGAATTAGTTCACATTTCAATCAAATGAGTAAGGGCATAATTGACAGTAAAGATTTAATCTACTTTGCAGGACAACTTTTCCTATTCCTTTTTTTAGCCGTTAATCAACTTCAAAAATTAAAGCGATAATGAATCGATCAGCTACCTATAGAATTCTTTTCGTTTGTTCAGCCGTATTGCTCGTTCAAATCCTTGCTTCTTTCTATACTAAGCGCTGGGATTTAACCAGTGATAATCGCTACTCTTTGTCTGATTCGAGTAAAGAATTTATACGATCCATAGACCAACCCATTCGAGTTGATGTTTTTTTAAATGGAAAACTACCACAAGAATATCAGCGTTTGCGTTCAGAAACAGAAGTTATATTACAAAGTATTACAGCCCAAAACGATCGTTTTTACTACGAGTTTATCGATCCGTTCAAAGGTACTGACGATGCAGAACAGCTTCTTGAGGAAATGAACCAGTACGGTCTTTTTCCTGAGCTTGTTGTAGAACGAGAAAATCAAGCCGTTGAGCAATCTTATGTTTTCCCATGGATGTTGTTGAATTATGGCGATCGAACCGTTCGGGTATCCTTGCTCCAAAAAAATTTAGGAGATAGCCCAAAACAGCGAATACTTCAATCCATACAGCAATTAGAATACGCTATAATGGATGGAGTTTATAAAATCCTTTTACAAGAAAAAAAGAAAATTGCAGTACTGAGCTCTCATGATACATCAAAAGATATCTTGGTCACAAATTTCCTACAAGACCTACTCCCTTATTATAACCTAGCTGCTTTTGACCTCGAGGCTTTTCCAGAAACTCCCGAGAAAACCTTAGAAAATTTAAATCGTTTTGATTTGCTTCTTGTTTCTAATCCTAAAAAAGTGTTTTCAAATACAGATAAATTCATCCTGGATCAATACACACAACAAGGTGGTAATAGCCTGTATTTAATTGATCCAGTACATGTGCAAAAAGATAGTTTATTTGCATTATCTGGAACTACAGTAAGCTATGCCAATACCCTAGAATTAGATGATTTGTTTTTCAAATTCGGATTTCGTTTGCGACAAGAACTTTTAAAGGACCTTTATAGCGCTCCTATAGTACTCGCACAGGGAGAGCAGAATGATTCGCAATACCTACCGTATCCATGGCCGTATAACCCGCTTGCAGCACCTAATCAGGAGCATTCCATTGGTTCGGCAGTTGGTTCCGTTCATTTTCAATTTGTAAGCCCAATTGATACACTCAAGAACAAAGTAAAAAAAACTGTCTTGATTCAGTCATCCCCCCTTTCCAAAATAGAAGGAATTCCCTCTATAATTAAGTTGTCTAGCGCTACAGAACCCATAAAACCGTCTGTTTTTACAGATAGTAAACAAACACTAGGTGTGTTACTCGAGGGGCGTTTCAGTTCGCTATACACCAATCGTATTAAGCCTTTTGAATGGAAGTCAAAAAAAGTTGAACCGGCACGCATGGCCATTTTCTCTGATGGAAACCTTCTTGAAAACCAAATTGACAAAGGGCAACCTTTAGAATTAGGATACGATAAGTGGACCAATAATTTTTATAGCAATAAGCAGTTCTTCAAAAACACAGTTCACTATCTTATTGAAAACAATACTTTTCTGAGCCTTCGTGCCAAAGAAATTAAAATTGCACTATTGGATACCGCAAAAACAGAATCAGAATTGATTTACTGGCGCTATTTCAGCCTATTTGCTCCATTAATAATTCTACTAATTCTCGGACTTATTTTTAATGGTTACCGACTCAAAAGTTATCGCCAATAAGTGTTGATAAGTTTCTTTCGCTTTTAAAAGCATTTAAAATATCTTTGAATAAAACACAGCCCATTTATGAAATTCATTGTATCGAGTAATCAACTACTCAAACAACTGCAAACCCTTGGTGGAGTTATCAATAACTCTAATACCCTCCCTATACTAGATAATTTTTTGTTTGAACTTCAAACAGATCGATTAACACTTACGGCTTCTGACCTAGAAACCAGTATGTCTTCTAGTATTTCGGTAGAGTCCGACACAAGTGGAACCATTGCGCTACCAGCTCGTTTGTTGTTGGATACACTAAAAACATTCCCCGAACAGCCCCTAACCTTTATGGTTTTGGAAAACAATACAGTTGAAATTAGCGCTAACAATGGAAAATATGCTTTGGCATATGTTCCAGGAGATGAATTTCCAAAAGCTGTTCATATTAAAGATCCGAGTAAAACGGTTCTAATGGCAGATATATTAGCAACTGCAATCAATGCAACCTTGTTTGCTTCTGGAAACGACGATCTACGACCAGTTATGAGTGGAGTGTTTTTCCAGTTTTCAACGGAGGCACTGACCTTTGTTGCTACCGATGCTCATAAACTAGTAAAGTACACGCGTACGGACTTACAAGCCGATAGCACTGCAGAATTCATTATGCCTAAAAAAGCACTTCAAATTCTTAAAGGAATTTTACAAGGAAGTGAAGATGATATTACCATTGAATACAACGATACCAATGCCCAGTTTACTTTTGGAACAACTACCTTAAGTTGCCGTTTGATTGAAGGGAAATATCCTAACTATGAAGCAGTAATTCCAAAGGAAAATCCGAATGTAATGACCATTGCACGAGAGCCTTTTTTAAACTCTCTACGTCGTGTTAGTATTTTTTCAAATAAAACAACACATCAGATTCGATTAAAAATAGCTGGTGCAGAATTGAATATTTCTGCCGAAGACTTTGACTTTAGTAACAAAGCAGAAGAACGTTTAAATTGTCAATATCAAGGAGACGATTTGCAAATCGGATTCAATTCTAGATTCATTATTGAAATGCTCAACAACCTTACAGTTGATGAAATTTCCTTAGCCATGTCGTTACCCAACAGAGCAGGGATCATTACTCCTATCGATGGAACAGATGAAGGAGAATTGATTACCATGTTGGTTATGCCGGTTATGCTGAATGACTAAACACAACCCTTTAGATAACTAAAAAAACGCCTAAATTACTTTAGGCGTTTTTTTATTGATAATAATCAGAAATTTAAGACGCTACGATCCCTGACGACATACGCTTGTATATACCGCCTTCTAAGCGTTCACGTATAGCCGTAAATGCATCGAGTGTTAACGATACATCTTCAAGGGTGTGTGTTGATGTTGGAATTAATCGAAGTAAAATAATGCCCTTGGGTATAACGGGGTAAACAACGATGGAACAAAATATACTATGATTTTCTCTTAGGTCTTTTACTAAAACCATTGCTTCTGGAATACTTCCTTTGAGGTATACGGGCGTTACACAGCTTTGCGTAGTTCCAATATCAAAACCTCGATCTGTTAATCCAGATTGTAGTGCATTGACATTCTCCCAGAGCTTGGCTTTCAATTCGGGGCGAGTTCTTAATAAGTCCAACCGTTTTAACGCTCCAACTACTAATACCGATTGCAAAGATTTCGCAAACATTTGAGAACGCATATTGTACTTCATAAAATCAATAACGCCTTTGTCTGCTGCAATGAATGCGCCAGTAGATGCCATCGATTTTGCAAAGGTTGCAAAATAAACATCAATTTCATCCTGAATACCTTGCTCCTCACCTGCTCCAGCTCCAGTAGTTCCTAGAGTTCCGAAGCCATGGGCGTCATCTACTAGAAAACGGAATTTATATTTCGATTTAAGGGCTGCAATTTCTTTCAAACGACCTTGCTCACCTCGCATTCCAAAAACGCCTTCAGAGATCACCAAAATCCCTCCTCCGGTTTTTTCTGCCATGATAGTAGCACGTTCTAAATTCTTTTCTAAGCTAACAATATCATTGTGCTTATAAGTATAGCGTTTTCCGGGATGCAAGCGTACACCGTCAATAATACAGGCATGAGAATCTACATCATAAACAATAATATCGTTTTTAGAAACAAGTGTATCAATGGTCGATAAAATACCTTGATAACCAAAATTAAGTACATACGCGGCTTCTTTATTAACGAAGGTTGCCAGTTCCTCTTCTAATTGCTCGTGTAAGTCGGTATGCCCAGACATCATTCTGGCTCCCATTGGATGTGCAGATCCATATTGTTCTGCTGCATTTGCGTCTGTTTCACGAACTTCAGGATGATTCGCTAAGCCTAAATAATCATTTACACTCCAGGTAATGACTTCTTTTCCTTGGAATTTCATTCTATTGGAAATAGGACCTTCCAATTTTGGGAAAACAAAATAACCTTCTGCTACTGATGCCCATTTCCCTAGAGGCCCTTTATTATCTAATATTCTGTCGAATAAATCGTTTATCATTATACTTTTTTATAGATGTAATTACAGGATGTATTCTACTTTTTTTGGATCTTGAGCATGATCACTATCAAAAAATCCTTGATCACGCATCCACTGATCATTGTATATTTTACTCATATATCGGGAGCCATGATCTGGGAATATGGCAACTACCTTACTATTGTTATCGAACATAGACTTTTGATGTAGTTGTTTAATTGCCTGAACAGCCGCACCACAAGTGTACCCAGCAAAGATACCTTCTTTAAGAGAAATTTCTCTAGCTGTATGAGCACTTTCTTCATCTGATACCTTTTCAAAATGATCAATAACATCAAAATCGGTAGCGGTTGGAATCATATTTTTCCCCAAACCCTCAATTCGGTAGGGGTAAATTTCATTTACATCTAACTCCTGAGTTTCGTGGTATTTCTTCAAAACGGATCCGTAAGCATCTACACCAATTATTTTTATATCTGGATTTTGTTCTTTTAAATATCGACCACAACCCGAAATGGTTCCCCCAGTTCCACTACAAGCAACTAAGTGGGTTATTTCTCCGTTGGTTTGTTTCCAAATTTCTGGACCAGTAGTTTGGTAATGAGCTAATAAGTTTAAATCATTAAAATACTGATTGATGTAAACAGATTTTGCAGTTTCTTCATGTATGCGTTTAGCAACCTGATAATACGAACGAGGATCATCAGCTTTAACATTTGCTGGGCAAACATAAACCTTAGCTCCCATGGCACGCAGCATATTAATTTTGTCCTTTGATGATTTTGAACTTACTGCCAAAATACATTCGTATCCTTTAATGAGAGAAACCATCGCGAGGCTGAAACCTGTATTACCAGAAGTAGTTTCAATAATGACACTATCATTTTGCAATAAACCTTTACGTTCTGCTTCTTCAATAATGAATAGTGCAATTCTATCTTTGTTAGAATGACCAGGATTGGCTGCCTCCCATTTAGCATAATATGTACCTGTAAAGTTTTTTACAACTTTATCAATTTGTATTAGGGGGGTATTACCAATTAGGTTCAGTATACTCTTGGCAGTTTGGAGGCTATTTTTCATACAGTAGGTTTGAATAAAAATATCCCAAATTTAATTAAAAAATATTACTTTATCTGCTTTTCCAAATCAAGTAAAAAGGCAAATTTCTTAGCCGTTTCGTGTAACGCATCGAAACGCCCAGATGCTCCTCCATGACCTGCTTTCATGTTTGTATCCAAGTATAATTGATTGTTATCTGTCTTCAATTCACGCAAACGCGCAATCCATTTGGCTGGTTCCCAATACTGAACTTGAGAATCATGAAGACCGGTAGTTACCAAAATGTTTGGGTAATCTTGTGCTTTTATATTATCGTATGGTGAATAGGACTTTATATAGGTATAATAGTCTTTGTCATTTGGATTTCCCCATTCATCGTATTCTGATGTTGTAAGCGGTATTGTTTCATCGAGCATCGTCGTTACCACGTCCACAAAGGGTACTGCAGAAATTACTCCATTGTATACCTCAGGAGCATCATTCAAAATAACGCCCATTAACAACCCTCCTGCTGATCCACCGTAAGCATATAAGTGATCCGCGGAGGTCATCGATGCTTCAATCAAAAACTTGGAGCAACTAATAAAGTCTGAAAATGTATTTTTCTTATTGAATAATTTTCCGTCATCATACCAGTTCCGCCCCATATATTCTCCACCACGGACGTGAGCAATAGCGTATGCAAAACCTCTGTCTAACAAACTTAAGCGGGTAGTCGAAAAGTTTGGATCGATTGTCGATCCATAAGACCCGTAGGCATACAATAAAATGGGAGTATCTGCATTCAACTCCGTGTCTTTGTGATGCACCATTGAAATTGGAATTTTCACTCCATCTTCAGCAGTTGCCCATACGCGTGCTGATGTATAGTTGCTTTTATCAAAAGTCCCCAAAACTTCTTGTTGCTTCAATACTTTTTCCTCACCCGTAGCCATATCGTATTCTAATGCAGATGACGGTGTTGTCAACGAATTGAAAGAATAGCGGAGTTTTGTAGTATTAAAATCTACATTAGTAGAAGTGTACAGGGTATAGGTTTCTCCATCTATAGGGAGGTAAAAGTCATTTTTTCCATCCCAAGATTGAATTCTGATTTTTGAAAGCCCATTTTCTCGTTCTGTAAGTACCATATACTCTTTAAACATCTCCAGGTCTTCCAACAATACATCGGATCGGTGATCGATATAATTTACCCAATTAGAACGCTCGGTTTTGGTAATTGGCGTTCGCATTATTTTATAATTCAGTGCATCATCTGCATTTGTGAAAATATAAAAATAATCTTCAAAGTGCGACACACTGTACTCTAATCCACGTTGCCTTTCTTGAATGAATTTAAATTCACTTAACGGCGCATCGGCTTTGATGTATTGAAATTCCGTTGTAAGGGTGCTATAAGAGGAAATAAAAATATAGTCTTCAGACTTCGAATCCATTACATAAACGGAAAAGGTATCATCTTTTTCTTCATAGACTAAAGTCGTTTCATTTGAAGTTGAATTGATGTTGTGTCTATAAATTGCCTCTGAACGCAAGGTAATAGGGTTCTTTTGCGTGTAAAATAGGGTTTCGTTATCCTTAGCCCATACACTTCCTCCAGTTGTGTTCTCAATAGAAGTATCGAGATAAGTGCCCGAAACCAGGTCCTTAACCTTCATGGTGTACTGTCTACGTGAAACAGTGTCCACTGCAAAAGCTGCTTTGGTATTATCTGGACTGATACTAATGCCAACTAAACGAAAATACTCATGCCCTTCTGCCATTTCATTACAATCAAATAAAATTTCTTCTTCTGCATCAATAGAACCTTTTTTACGTGTGTGAATCGGATATTCCTGTCCTTTTTCATAGCGACTGATATACCAGTATCCATTATAAAAATAAGGCACAGAACTATCATCTTCTTTGATTCTTGCTTTCATTTCTTCAAAAAGATCGTTTTGAAAGTCAACTGTATGTGCTGTTGATTTTGCATAAAAATCGTTTTCACGTTCCAAATAATCAATCACTTCGGGGTTTTCACGCTCTTTCAACCAAAAATATTCATCCATTCGAATATCGTTATGGATTTTATGTTGATGGGGTTTCTGATCTGCAGTTGGTGGTATAAGGTCTTTCATGGGTGTCGTTTTCTTATTGGTATCACAAGATTGGGCGAAAATAACACCAAAAATCAGGATGAATGTTGTTCTACTAAAAAAATTAATATAAAAATGCATAGGCTTAAAAGTTTAATTTCTGTAAGATATCGAGCACGTATTGATGTTGCGTTTGGGTGTAATCTCTATGGGTTACCATTCGAAGCTTTCCTTGTCCCATTGAAATGAATCGTATTTCTTGCTCTTGCAATTTATTCATGAAATCTGCTTCTTTTGCGGTATCTGATAAATTGAAAATAACAATGTTGGTATCAACTGCCTCAACCTTTTTGATATAGGGCAATTGTTCTAAAACACTTTTCAATTCTTTTGCTTTTCGATGATCTTCGGATAGCGATTCCCATTGGTGATCAATCGCAAAGGATGCAGCTGCTGCCAAAAAACCAGCTTGGCGCATTCCACCACCAAATACTTTGCGTACACGGAGAGCTTTTTCCATGGCTGCTTTACTTCCAATTAATGCAGAACCAACAGGGGCTCCAAGACCTTTACTGAAACAAACCGAGATTGTATCGAATAATGATCCGTAGCTTTTGGCATCTTGGCCAGAAGCGACTAATGCATTCCATATTCGAGCGCCATCAAGGTGCAATCCTAATTGATTTTCATCGCAAACTGTACGAATCGCTTCAATTCCTTTAAGATCATAAAAAGCTCCACCTCCTTTGTTTGTCGTGTTTTCCAAACATACTAAAGTCGACAATGGCGAGTGATAAAAATCAGGCGGATTAATTTTTGAAGCTACTTGAGCAGCAGTAATACGGCCTCTTTCACCTTCAATTAAAGCGCATGATACACCACTATTAAAACTAACGCCGCCACCTTCGTAATTAAAAACGTGTGCATAGTGGTCACAAATCAACTGTTCTCCAGGCTGCGTATGTATTTTAATTGCGGTTTGATTGGCCATGGTTCCCGATGGAAAAAATAAAGCTGCTTCTTTTCCAAATAATTGGGCTACTTTGTCTTCCAATGCATTTACAGCTGGATCTTCTTTAAAAACATCATCGCCAACTTTTGCATTTTGCATGGCATCTAACATGCCAGATGATGGTAAGGTTACGGTATCACTTATTAAATTTACTTTCACGTGTTGGTAATATAGTTTGTATTGTATTTATATGCTTTTTATTAAAAAGTAAACTGACTGCAAAATGTATCTGTTCCAATAGGGGAACCATCTGGAAGTACAGGTGTTTTCTGAACTTCATAAGCCTCTGGATTCTCTAAAAAGCGTTTAATTTTATTGATGTAATAAGCACGGTGTGGCTCTAGAGTGTTTTTCTTTAATCCGTTTTCAATTCTTTTTATGACACCAAAGCTAATGGCTTTAACAGAAGCCGTAGTGTTGTTGTTTGCATGAAGCCCAAAAAGTACATTCAAATAGCTTTCTTTAAGCTGCGCTTGAATCGCTTGATGATACGAGTCACGATATTGCTTCTTGAAGATTGATTTTGTCAATTCATTTGCTAATTGATCGAATGATAGCTGATTGGCATCCAATGCTTTTTGCTGTATCAGGCGTGAAACACGTTCTGGGTTCAAAATCATTTGCATGATTCCTTTTCCTAATGATGCTGGAGCCCCAAGCACATCAAACACCCTTCCGGTTTGCGATCTAAAGCTTTCACGTGTTGCCGAATAACCAAAGGCTGTTGGTGGCAACTGCTTCAATAGCGGCTTTGGAATAGCCAAAACTTCGGAGGATAAGGAATTGACCATAGCTGTCAATGCATCTTTTTGAGTTTCTGCAGCCACAGTTGTAATTTCAAAAGGTATTGGTCCTTTGACGCCATAAGAATAATCAACACCACCGATCAACTTTACAATTGCTTCGGCTTGATATCGGTGTAAGAAATACATAGGTACTAAACGATCATTCAAAACGGAATAGGGCTCTCCTACTCTAAGTTGATCGTCAGAAAAGTTTTTTAAAGCAATGGAACGTACCTTTAAAAGGTGGTTGTATTCCTCAATTGCACTTGCTCCATTATCCCATAAATGTGCATGCGGATGAGCACCACCGATGGGACGAGCATCTTGATCAGAAATAAAACGGTTTCCTTTTAAAATACTTTCCTCGAGAATACTGTTGAGTTCTTTAGTTTCGTCAGTTCCTTCTGGAAATTGACTGTAAGAATAGCGTACGGAGGTTTTATCCCATGCACCCATACCCACTGCATATGCATTTTCATATGAGATTGCACCAGCAACAACATCAAGCTTAGGGTGTGGATAATCCATTACCGAAGCTCTACCATTGGTGCTAGCAGCAAAATTGTGAGCAAAACCAAGTGTATGTCCAATTTCATGAGCCGAAAGTTGACGAATACGAGCAATAGCAAGCTCAGACATCTTTGTTTCATCAGTATTGCCATTGGCATAGGGATCTTTAGTTAAACCTTGAGCAATCATAAAGTCTTGGCGAATACGCAAACTACCAAGGCTTACATGTCCTTTAAGAATTTCTCCAGAACGAGGGTCTACAACGCTTGCACCATAACTCCATCCTCTTGTTGATCGGTGTACCCATTGAATTACATTATAACGTACATCCAGTGGATCTGCATCATCTGGAAGTATTTTTATTTGAAAAGCATCGATGAAACCTGCAGCTTCAAAAGCTTCATTCCACCAGCTTCCTCCTTCTAGTAGTGCTGATCGAACGGGCTCTGGTGTTCCATTGTCTAAATAATATACAATAGGTTCCTTTGCTTTACTTTGTGCAGCATTGGGATCTGTTTTTTCTAATCGATGACGCAAGGCATATACTTTACGGGTAGAAGTTTCAACAGGTGTAGAATAATCGTAATACGAAAAAGGTATTGCTCCGCTTCTAGGGTCGAAATCCCTTGGTGTAAAAGGAATATCGGGTAAGGCTACAAAAGAATGATGCTGTTTAACACTTACACTGTTAGACGAAGGAGTAACCGAGCGAATCCATCCACCTTCTGCTTGACCAGCAAACGTTAAAAGCACATCCAATTCAATGTTTTTAGGAAACGCCTTAGTACGATCAAGTGATACCGCTGAGCGGGATTTATCTAACTTAAAGCTACCTTGTTTAGATCGTTTTAAACGCTGAGAAACTCCATGTGTATCTTGCATTAAAAATGGAGTCATATCAATTAAATATTCAGTTGAAGATGTTTCTACAATAGGAAATCCAAATAAAACTGATTCGGCAAATGCCTCTTTAACGGATTGTTTTTCGAGTGCATTATCAGTAGATGCACGGTATTTCAAATTGGGTTGAATGAGAAGTAATTTATTTCCAGCTTTGCTGAAATATACTACACGTTCATCTCCCAGTTGACCTCGATCCAAACCGATATCGTTACTACCAATTCCAGCACTGAGGCTGTTGATGTATAAAAATTCTGAATCGATCTGACGCTCTTTATTGACTTTTAAAAAAACTTTACCTGAATTTTCTTCGTAATAAAAGTCAAAAAAACCTTGGTATGCAAGAGCCTTTGCTTGTAACATATCCAGCTTCGTTTCTTGAACTGTAACGTTCTTTTTCTTAGAGCGCTGAGCTTGTGCTGTTAAGGAGCACATTATTAAGAAAACTGTTAGGTAATTGAATATAGATTTCATTGTAAATAGTTTTGAATCTAAGCTAAAAAAATAATGTTAATAAAAGGGAGATTTGGAGTTTAATTATACTTTTACATAAAACTACAATATGCTAACTACAGATCAACATAAGAGTATTTTGGATCGCCTTGGGGCACTAAGACGATATCTTTGACGTTGATGCTAAACAAATAGAAATACGCAACCAAGAAGAGGTTACTCTTGATCCTGATTTTTGGAACAACCCAACCAAGGCTGAAGCTCATATGAAATCGCTTCGGACACTCAAAAAGTGGGTAAGCGATTACGAGTCTCTAGAGCAACAAAACGAAGACCTGGAAGTACTGCTTGATTTTTATAAATCTGACGATGTTTCTGAAGAAGAAGTTATGGCATTGTACGATTCCATAATCACACATCTAGAAGATATTGAATTTCGCAACATGCTTTCAGATGAAGGAGATTCATTAAGTGCAGTAATTCAAGTAACCGCAGGTGCTGGCGGAACAGAAAGCTGTGACTGGGCCGAAATGCTAATGCGCATGTATTTGATGTGGGCAGAAAAGCAAGGATACAAGATCAAAGAATTGAATCATCAAGCCGGAGATGTAGCAGGAATAAAAACCGTTACTCTAGAAATTGAAGGCGATTTTGCCTTTGGTTGGTTGAAAGGCGAAAATGGAGTTCACCGTTTGGTTCGTATCTCCCCTTTTGACAGCAATGCAAAACGACATACTTCCTTTGCATCCGTATACGTTTATCCTTTAGTTGATGAAACCATTGAAATTCAAATTAATCCTGCTCATATTTCATGGGAAACCATGCGATCTAGTGGTGCTGGGGGTCAAAATGTAAATAAGGTAGAAACTGCTGTACGTCTGCGACATGAACCTTCTGGAATAGTAATAGAGAATTCTGAAACACGCTCACAATTGGACAATAAATCCAAAGCCATGCAATTGTTGAAGTCACAGTTATATGAAATAGAATTACAAAAGAAACTCTCTGCCCGAAAAGAAATTGAAGCGTCTAAGAAGAAAATCGAATGGGGATCTCAAATTCGAAATTATGTATTGCATCCCTATAAACTAGCAAAAGATGTTCGAACGCAGTTCGAAACAGGAAATGTCGATGCAGTTTTGAATGGCGCTATTGACCCCTTTCTGAAGTCCTATTTGATGATGATGGGGCAAAACGAATCTGAATAACTACTAAATAAGAATTCTATGAAAACAAATCCAACCATTAAAAACATAATTTTCGATCTCGGCGGTGTGCTTGTTGATTGGAATCCTGACAAAGTATACAAGCATGTTTTTAAAAATGACCCAGATAAAATGGCTCATTTTTTTAATGAAGTATGTACTCAAGATTGGAACGAAAATCAAGACGCTGGCTATCCAATGGCAAAAGCTACCGAAGAACGTGTCGCTTTATTTCCAGAGTATGAAGAGGAAATCAGAATGTTTTACGGTCGCTGGGATGAGATGTTAGGAGATCAAATTCAAGGTACAGTTGATCTTTTAAAACAATGCACTGACAATCCAAATTATAAGGTTGTAGCACTTACAAATTGGAGTCACGAAACTTTCCCAAAAGCCATTGCTAAATTTGAGTTTTTACAGTGGTTTGAAGGAATCTTAGTTTCTGGGGAAGAAAAAACCAGAAAACCATTTGCCGAAATATATGAACTTACTTTAAGTCGTTTTGACATCAAAGCAGATGAATCTTTGTTCATTGACGATAACCTTCGGAATATTGAAGCGGCTCGTGCCTTAGGGATTCATTCCATTCAGTTTCATAATCCTGATCAATTGGCACAAGATTTAGCTGCTTATGTCACGCTATAAAAAAAACAAGAAATGAAACTTACAATATACCACAACACACGTTGCAGAAAATCTAGAGAAGCACTGGAACTTCTAGAATCAAAAGGATTAGAACCTGAGGTTATTGAATATTTAAAAAATCCACTCAGTGAAAAACAAATTGAAGAATTAATCCAACTATTGAAAATTGATCCAATCCAATTGGTTCGAGTAAACGAAACAATTTGGAAAGAAAATTACAAAGGAAAAACTCTTTCAAATCCTGAAATAATTGCGCTATTAGCCAAACACCCAAAATTAATTGAAAGACCAATCATAACGAGTGTAACAAATGCATTAATCGGACGACCAATTGACAAATTAATTCAATTTTTAGAATCGAATTAAACCTTTACCACTATATATTGTCATATAAAAAAACTTTTAATGAAACTAAAGCTTCTTACTAGTAAACTCGCTTTGTTGGGTTTATTCTTCTTCACAGTTAGTCTAACTTTTGCTCAACGTCCTCAGGATTTCAAAAAACTTATAATTACAGGAAAAGTTATTGATGTTGAAACTCAAGAACCACTCGAATATGCAACCATTACACTAAGAAATCAACGTCGTCCCGAGATGTTACAAGGCGGAATTACAAAAGCTGATGGTAGTTTTTCTATTGAAGTATTTCCGGGAAAATATAATATTAGTACAGAATACATCTCGTTTAAAACCATAACCCAAGAAGGCGTTATGATTCGTTCTAACAAGGATTTGGGTACGATCAATTTAGAAATCGAAGCCTCAGCCCTAGATGGAGTTGAATTGGTTGGAGAACGAACCACAGTAGAAATACGTTTAGATAAACGTATTTACAATGTTGGAAAAGACATTACCGTTCGCGGTGGGAGTGTTTCTGATGTTTTAGATAATGTGCCTTCGGTTTCTGTAGATGTAGAAGGTATTGTTTCGTTACGTGGAAATGATAATGTTCGCATTTTGATCAACGGAAAACCATCGGGTCTTGTTGGTTTATCTGGTCCAGAAGGTTTGCGTCAGATACCCGCAGAGTCGATTGAAAAGGTTGAAGTAGTTACCTCTCCCTCTGCTCGATACGATGCAGCAGGCACAGCTGGTATTTTGAATATCATCTTAAAGAAAAACGAATTGGATGGTTTTAACGGATCAATCGTTGTAAATGGTGGAATTCCAAAAAACTTTAGAGGAAGTGCTTCTTTAAACTGGAGAACTGAAAAAGTAAATATCTTTACTACAACTTCGGTTGGAGATTCTGAATCTGAAGGCGGTGGACTTTTCAATAGTGAATATTATAACGGCACCGATCCTAGTAACTTTTCAAATGAACGTCGTAACTACGATCGAGGTCGAAAAAACTTTTTCACGAATCTCGGTTTAGAATATATTGTAGATGATAAAACATCGCTTACGGTTACTGGTTTTTATAGAAAAAGTGACAACAACAGTTTAGTTTCAACCTATATCGAGTCTATCAATGCTTCTGGAACATTTAATTCAGAGCGTTTTGAAAATGAAGTAGAGCTTGACGAAACAAAACAATTCACAGCAAACTACACCAAAAAGTTCGATGACAAGGGGCATGAATTGGTTGCTGAATTTCAATATGAAACCAGCACTGAAGACGAAGACTCTGATATCACAAGCGCTATACCTGAAGAAGTTTTTACTGCAGAATCTCAAAAAAGAATTTTATATCAACTGGACTATGTTTGGCCAATTGACGAAAACACACAATTTGAAATTGGTTACCGTGGGAACTTTAAAACACAGGTAAATGATTACAATGTATCAATTGAGGATAATAATGTTTTTGTTAGAAACACAGACCTCTCAAACATATTGGCCTACACAGAAAATGTAAATGCTGCCTACACACAGTTTGGAAAGAAAATTGACAAGTTTTCTTACTTATTAGGTCTTCGAATGGAGCATTCGAACATCATCATAGACCAGCGAACTACTAATGTTAAAGTAGAGAAGAATTATGCAGACTGGTTTCCTACGGTTAACCTATCGTATGAGATGAATGAAAAAGAAAATGTAACGCTCGGATTCAGTAGAAGAATAAGACGTCCAAGAGGATGGTCATTAAACCCCTTCCCGTCTCGTTCTAGTATTACCTTCTTTAGACAAGGAAATCCTGATCTTGATCCGTCGTACTCCAATACGTTTGATTTGGGCTACCTGAAACGTTGGGAGAAATTCACATTCAATGGATCTGTATATTTCCAAAAGTCGACACAAAACATTGAGCGAATCACCGAAGAAACAGGGGATATCGTTGAAGTTACAGATGAAAACGGAAATAAATCTTTGGTTCCAGCTTTGCGTTCTATTTCTGTCAATCTTTCAGAAAACAATCGTACGGGTACAGAGTTTACTTTAACCTATACGCCCTCAAGAAAAGTTCGCCTAAGTGGAAATTTCAACATCTTCAACTCTCAGACTATTGGAGATTATGCGGGGAAAAGTTTTGATGCAGAAATCATCAGTTGGTTCAGTAGAATTAATGCAAGTGTAAAACTACCCGGTGGGTTTGATACTCAATTACGTGCCTTCTACTTTGGCCCGAGAGCCAATGCACAAACTACATCAAAAGGTGTCTTTTCACTCTCTGGAGCGATCAACAAAACTATTCTAAATAAGAAAGGAACCCTTTCTTTACGCGCTAGTGACCTTTTGAATTCTAGAAGAAGAAAAAGTACAACAACCAGTGAAAACTTCTCAACTTACACTGAATTTCAGTGGAGAATTCCAAGTTATGTATTGACTTTTACTTACAAAATAAACGAGAGTAAAGCCAGTAAGCGCAGACGTGCAGCACAAAGTGGTGGTGACGGCGGCGGTGAAGGTTTTGACTTTTAAACACCAAAGGATATAATCCATAAAAAAACCTCACAACTTTAGATTGTGAGGTTTTTTTATATGATAGAAAACTGTTTGAACGGTTTTATATAGTAGTAATTTATTCTTGAAGCTCTGCTTTCTTAGCTTCTTTACGTTCTTTGAACCACTCCAAAAACGATCCAACTAACCAGTAAGGAATTACGAAGGTTAATAAAAAAATCATCAACCAAAACCCAATGGATAAGATGGTTAAAAAAGATAGAAAA
>JABAZL010000031.1 GCA_018608425.1 Flavobacteriaceae bacterium | reverse complement strand
AGATTGAATTGATTACTTGCAGTAGCACCAATACTAAAGTCAGTTCCGCTGCGATATCGGTTTACAGCCATTTGTTGTTCAAATGTACGAGTCACTTTATTCAAAACACCAGCGTATCCTATTGCATTTTGCTCCGGCAAAGGAATGTTCTGTGCAGCTCCAATAGGACGATCAAAGTAACCGTTATTGAACCCGAACATGTTAGTTCCCTCAGGGTTATTGCGAATGGCATTATTCACAAAATTCATTTCCGGGTTGTAGCTTCCAGAGATTGAAAAACTATATTCAGGGAGTGTTGAAAAATCTTTAAGAACAATGTTAACGATACCTCCACTAAAATCTGCTGGAAGATCTGCACTGGCCGATTTACTAATGATGATGTTGTCTAAAATGTTAGTAGGAAAAACATCAAGCTGAAGGGTGTTCTTGTCGGGATCTAACCCAGGAACTTCGAGGCCACCTAGAAGTGTTTTAGAATAACGATCTCCAAGGCCTCGGACATATACAAACTTTCCATCTTGAATAGATACACCAGGCACTCGCTTAATTGCTGCAGCTAAATTACTATCACCGGTTTTTTTGATTGTCTGAGCAGAAAGTCCGTCAATAAGATTAATAGATTTTTTTTGAATTGCTAAAATGGCAACTTCAGAATTTTTACGTTGAGAGGTTGTCACTACTACTTCGTCGAGACTGTTAGATGAAGGATTTAAAATCACATCAATTAAGAATTCCTTATCTCCAGTAATATTTATTTCGGTGATTTGTTGGGTTTCATATCCGACATACGAAAGTTCTATCAGATACGTTCCGTCGACAACTTCGAACAGAAACTTCCCATCAAAGTCAGTTGTAATACCTTCTATAAAACTTTCGTTGGCTGCATTTTTTAAAATAACGTTTGCAAAAGGAAGTGGATCGTTAAATTCTCCATCGATTACGGTACCCGTAATAACAGACTGTGAAAAACTTAATGTTGTAATAAAAATAAAAAAACTTGTAAAAATATTTTTCATAGGGTAAAAAAATGTTGGCCTGAATAAATCAGGCAAACGGACTTTGTTATGTTTATTAATTATTCAAAGCACTCCAAAGAGTCCACGAGAAAACAGTTTCATCTGCACCTGTATCTGCAACCTGTTCTGAAACTACTTGTGCCCAATCTGCATAATCCGTCACAGCTGTGTTTGTGAATATTTCAGATAAAGTGGAAGTTGCCGATACGAAATAGAACTTATTAAAGTTCAGATTATTTAGACTTGCTTTTGTTGCTCCACCGTTGTAGGTGTCTGAATCAATTCCTTTGATTGCAAGTCCATCAATATTTTTATAAACGATGTTATTGGTAAAACCAGTTGCGTCGCTTTTCCAGTCACCGAGAAAATTTTTACCAGACTCGGGAGCTGTATTTGCATACACGGTTACGTTGTTTATTTCGAATGACCCGCCAATTGTTCCTGTACTATCTTCTGTACCGTCTATCTCGAAAGGGTTATCTGAATTAGATCGCATCACAAGAACCGCATTAGTAAGTGTTCCTCGAAAACCTTCGTCCAAATCGATTGCATCATCTCTTTGGTTCAGGATAACGATATTCGTGATTTGGGCAGCACCTCCAAAAATTTCAATCCCATCATCATTACTTCCGACAACTTCGATATTATTTAAAGTAGTTCCAGAACCAATTCCACCCAAAGTCAAACCTTGAATTTCATCTCCTCCGGCTAATTGAGTTCCACTATGACGAATAGAAACATAAGAAAATGAACCCGATGAATCTGCATCATCATTTCCACCATAAGAAGTCCAAGCGTAGCCTTCTGCTATTCCCTCGATATCGTCAGAACCTCCATCTTCACCAACAATAGCATTCCCTAAAATGATGATGCCACCCCATTTGCCTGTGTCAGTTGGCTTACGATTGGGGCTAATTATACCATCTCCGTAATCGATGCTGTCTTCGATATCAGTAAAAATTATAGGCGAATCTTCAGTACCAATTGCATTGATAGATGCTCCTGCTGCTATAACCAAAGCTGTTGCTTCAACACCTTGACCATTTTGAGCCTTGATTATTGTTCCTGCTTCAATAGTTAAAGATCCACCAGAACGAACAACCACTTTTCCATTCAGGATCCAGATACGATCGTTTGTCCAAGCCTGTGCGTCGTCTATATAGGTTATTCCACCAGTTCCAACGGTTTTGCTTGTAGGTGTTGTTGTTGGAACCGTGGTTGTTACCGTTACAGTTTCTGTAACAACAACCGTTTCAATAATGGTTTCTGGATCAGAAGTACAAGAGGTAAGCATTTGTACAGACACAATTAAAGAAGTTAAAATGAATTTTGAAATTTGATTTTTCATTGTAAAATTTTATATTTTGATTACAGCACAAATCTATTATGACTCTTAGTGGTTTTTTTTAACTAAGAGTTAAATACTCTTTCCTTAATGTTAACCAATCATAAATATTTTGACCTTCACTTAACTTACACATAACAACGAATACTTTTCAAAAACTTCTTATTTTTACCCAAAATACATTTATGAATTGGGAGCAACTTTTATCCTTACAGCGATACGGTGATAAAACCAAAAGACTTAGAAAGGAGCAAGATGAAACGCGCCTAGGCTTTGAAGTAGATTACGACCGAATCGTATTTTCTGCTGCCTTTAGAAGCCTTCAGGATAAAACACAAGTCATTCCCTTTTCAAAAACAGACTTTGTCCACACCCGCCTTACGCATAGCCTTGAGGTTTCTGTAGTTGCTCGGAGTATTGGAAGATTAGCTGGGAAAGCAATTCTTGAAAAACACCCTCACTTATCCGAAATTCATGCATATCAATCCAATGATTTTGGAGCCATTGTCGCTGCGGCTGCTTTGGCGCACGATATCGGTAATCCGCCTTTTGGGCATAGTGGTGAAAAAGCGATTGGACATTTCTTTTCTGATGGAGCTGGAGCACATTATAAAGCAGAATTGAATGCTTTAGAATACGAAGACCTATGTAAATTCGAAGGAAACGCCAACGGCTTTAAAATTGTATCTCAATCTATGGAAGGAGCACCGGGGGGCCTACGACTTAGTGCAGCTACTCTTGGCGCCTACATGAAATATCCTAAAGCCTCTTTGCCTCATAAACCAACTCAACATGTTGCAGACAAGAAATTTGGATTTTATCAAGCGCAAGCTACCGACTTTAATATACTTGCTCAAGACCTTGGATTAACAAGTAAAGCTGGAGCCTATTACAGGCATCCATTGGCCTACTTGGTCGAAGCCGCAGATGATATTTGCTACACCATTATTGATTTTGAAGATGGAATTAACCTCGGATGGATTTCAGAATCGTATGCTTTAGAATATTTAATCAATCTGGTAAAAGATTCAATTGATAAAAAAACCTATGCTTCCCTAAAACACACGCCGCAGCGAATGAGTTATTTGAGAGCTCTCGCAATCAATAGCC
>JABAZL010000047.1 GCA_018608425.1 Flavobacteriaceae bacterium | reverse complement strand
GCTTTGTCTACTGCGTTTTTGGCTACCGTCCATACATTTTTACGGCGACCGAAATATCCTTTTGCTAGTTTAAGGACTTTTTTTCTGCGTGCTCTTTTGGCAACTGCGTTTACTGATCTTGGCATAATTTTTCTGTTTTGTTATAGGCGGTAGTATAAACTACACTTTCTGATTTGTTGCCCATAACAGGGTTAACATTTGTTTGAACCTAAGCGGAACTACGTTATTGTAAACGTAATTGTTGCTTGATACTTTTTACATCGTTTTCATGAACCAATCCCGAATGAGTCAATTTAAGCTTACGCTTTTTTGACTTCTTCGTTAAGATGTGGCTCTTAAACGCATGCTTTCTTTTGATTTTACCAGTTCCGGTAAGCTTGAATCGCTTTTTGGCACTGGATTTAGTTTTCATTTTCGGCATTCTATTGTTATTAAATTAGTACTCGTTTCTTATTTCTTCTTTGGGCTAATGAACATGGTCATTCGTTTTCCTTCTAACTTAGGAAGTTGCTCCACCTTTCCAAGATCTTCTAGATCTTGTGCTAAACGGAGTAACAAAATTTGACCTTGTTCCTTAAAGACAATCGATCTTCCTTTGAAAAACACAAAAGCTTTAAGCTTTGCACCATCCTTCAAGAATTTCTCAGCATGCTTTTTCTTAAACTCGTAATCATGCTCATCGGTTTGAGGACCAAAACGAATTTCTTTGATGATTACTTTAGTTGCTTTAGATTTAAGCGCTTTGTCTCTTTTCTTTTGTTCGTATAAGAATTTCTTATACTCGAGAATTTTACAAACAGGAGGCGTTGCATTTGGTGAAATTTCCACCAAATCTAATTCCAATTCACGTGATAAAGCGAGGGCTTTGTTTAAACTATAAACACCTACTTCCACATTCTCTCCGACCAAGCGAATTTCTTGTGCGGTGATTTTTTGGTTAATCTTATGGGGATCAACTTTGATTACACGTCCTGGACGATTGGTCCTTTTTCTCCGTATTGCTATGACTCTCTTTTTTTAGTTAAACTTCAAATTTAGAAATAGTTTTATCTATTTCTGTTTTTATATTTTCAATGAAGGAAGCGGTACTTATGCTGCCTATATCTCCTTGTTTTCGTTCGCGAACAGAAACGGTTCCGTCAGCGGCTTCTTTCTCCCCTACGATGAGCATATAAGGGAATTTACTCATTTGAGCGTCGCGGATTTTTTTACCAATAGTCTCATTTCTATTATCCACGAGGGCGCGAATTTCGTGATTTTCCAGTTCATTTGAAACTTTTTCGGCGTATTTTTCATATTTCTCACTCACAGAAAGGATAATTACCTGTTCTGGAGTCAGCCAAAGTGGGAAATTTCCACCTGTATGCTCTAATAATATGGCTATAAATCGCTCTAAACTACCAAATGGCGCTCGATGAATCATTACCGGTCTATGCAATTCATTATCACTTCCTTTATAAGTAAGTTCAAATCGTTCTGGTAAGTTGTAATCTACCTGAATTGTTCCAAGTTGCCATTTTCTACCCAAAGCATCTTTGACCATGAAATCAAGTTTTGGGCCATAAAAAGCGGCTTCACCATATTCGATTACATAATTCAATTCTTTCTCTTTTGCAGCATTGATGATTGCATTCTCTGCTAAATCCCAATTGGCATCAGACCCAATATACTTTTCTGGCTTGTTTGGGTCACGTAGCGATACTTGTGCCGTAAAATCTTCAAAACCTAAAGAACTGAAAACGTATAATACTAAATCAATCACCCGTTTGAATTCTTCATCCAATTGATTGGGCATACAAAATATATGGGCATCGTCTTGAGTGAACCCTCGCACACGTGTAAGGCCGTGAAGCTCTCCGCTTTGTTCATAACGATATACGGTGCCAAATTCAGCGTAACGCTTTGGAAGGTCCTTATAACTCCATTGACGGGCATTAAATATCTCGCAATGGTGTGGGCAATTCATAGGTTTCAGTAAAAACGTTTCCCCTTCAGCGGGAGTTTGAATTTCTTGAAAACTATCTGCTCCATATTTTTCATAATGACCGGAGGTCATGTACAATTCTTTATTTCCAATGTGGGGAGAAATTACTTGCTCGTACCCGGCTCTTTTTTGAGCGACCTTTAAGAAGTTCTCTAGACGTTCTCTTAACGCAGCTCCTTTGGGAAGCCAAAGAGGGAGACCTTGTCCTACTTTTTTAGAAAAGGTAAACAGATCAAGCTCTTTCCCTAGTTTTCTATGGTCTCTTTTTTTCGCTTCTTCCAAAAGTTCCAAATAGGTAGTAAGCTCTTTTTGTTTTGGAAAAGAAATCCCATAAATTCGAGTAAGTTGTGGGTTGGTTTCATCGCCTCTCCAATATGCTCCTGCTACACTCAATAGCTTTATTGCTTTGATGAATCCGGTGTGAGGTAAATGTCCTCCACGACATAAATCAGTAAAATCGGCATGATCACAGAACGTAATGGTTCCGTCTTCTAGGTTTTCAATCAATTCAACTTTGAAAGGATTGTTTTCTTCTTTATAGAAAGTTAAAGCGTCTGCCTTGGAGCATGAACGCATTTTAAATTCAAACTTTTGACGCGCAAAAATTAAGAATTGATCTTCAAGTCCTTTCAAATCGTTTTCAGAAAACGAAAGATCTCCAAAATCTACATCATAATAAAAACCATTTTCAATTGATGGACCAATCGTAAGTTTAGCTTTGGGATAAAGGGCTAAAATTGATTGGGCTAATATGTGGGCAGAAGAGTGCCAAAAAGCAGCTTTTCCTTCATCATCATTCCAAGTAAAGAGTTTTAAATCTCCACTAGTATTTAGAGTTGTTGAAGCTTCAACGATGGTGTCGTTAAATCGAGCAGAAAGTACATTTCTGGCTAATCCTTCGCTAATATCTTTAGCTACATCTAAGACAGTTAGTTCGTTTTCGTATTTACGAACAGATCCATCAGGAAGAGTAATTGCGATCATACTTTAATTTATAAGCTGCAAAGGTAATGTGTTGTGGGTCTAGAAACAATAACCTTCCTCATTAATCCTGTTTTTTTTTCTTATTTCCTAAAAGCCCAGATACTAAGGTCGAAATACCCAAAAAACCTAGACCAATGGCAAGTAAAAGTAAGACAATACCTACAACCAATACTGGCCAGTACATTGGGTGTCCTTCGTTTTTGAAAGCTTGCATTATTACAACGGGAGCAATAAAGCAGAATCCAATTCCCCAAAATATTTTTTTAAAGCCTTTTTGTACGTTTTCTTTATTCATTTGCTGTGTAATGCTCAATTGCTTTTCGAATGCTTTTGTGTTTAGAGAGGAGGGAAGTAGCATCTTCTTGCCCAATCGAAAGTTGTTCTTGGATGATTGCAATGGCACGCTTTTTAAGTTTAGCGTTTGTCATTTGCATATCTACCATCTTATTTCCACGGATATGGCCCAACTGAATCATGGTTGCCGTTGAAATCATGTTTAAAATTAATTT
>JABAZL010000072.1 GCA_018608425.1 Flavobacteriaceae bacterium | reverse complement strand
ACTTTGCACAGTTTGTCACACCCGCAGAGAGACGCCTTGGTCTAACTGACGGCTTTATCACGAAGACATTGATCGAACGTCAACTGACTGAAGATCAGGACAGTGTCGCAATGGACCCGATTGCTGCTCAACTAGCGGTATTTCTGATGAGACAACCTGACCAGAAATGGAAAGGTACGATGACGAAATTGCTCAGTGCGATTACGCCGGACAAAAGACCACGTAATTGGCCTGACACCGCCCGTTACTTGTCTCAAAGGCTACGCCAGATGAAAACACAGTTGGAAGATGCGGGTGTCTTCGTCGACTGGAAGAGCGGTCAAAGTCGATTGTTCATTGCAGAAATTGTTGATCAAGTCTGCGTCTCTAGCGTCTTTTGCGTCTCACGCGAAGATGAGGGTTATGCAGAGTTTTGTGTGAATGACTTTGAATGCTTTGATGATTGCCAGTGATGTCTGGGAATTAATAGGTTTGATCTGAAGGGGAGGGCTTCGGTCCTCCTTTTCTATCCAATCAGATAACTTCAACACACATTAACCGAACTTTTCTGTGTCCTTTTTGAAGCCTAATTTTGAATATTCATTTTTTGCCTTATAAAAAGTCGTTTTTGAATTAGTGGCATTAGTCAGTGAAGGTTATGAGATAGTCTTATTTTTTGGGTAGGTTTTACAATCTGGTTGGTTGTTTATGCATAAGGCTCACAGCGATAGTAAAAATGATTACCAAATGTAGTGTCTCTATCAACTGTCACGAACACTGCTCTGCGCCCGTATTTATAACAGTGTTGCTCAGCGAGATCATTAGAAGCTGTTGTATAGTTAAATATATTCTTATTGTAGTAAACTCGTATCCCCTCAGGGATACCACTTCCATAACTTGAAGCCGCGCATCTTATTAAAAAATTAGTTCAGCAATAGAACCAGTGATTTATAATCAGAGACCCTCAATATTGAAGTGGACATATCTCAGTACTTCTAACAGTAAGCGTCTTATCTCCACCTACAGCGCTATAGGTGCAAATTCTGTTAAAGCCACTAACACGCTGACTTTTGAGAAAACCACTACTGGATTGATTATTACTACCGTATGAGGGTGCCGGAGAACCACCGCCTATCTTAGCTAAACCATTAAAAAACTGTTCAAGCCCATCTAGCCTACGCTGTTTCTTCGCTTCATCAGCAAGCTTTTGTGATGCTGCAACACGTTCTCTGTTCAATTGCTCTATTCGTCTCTGACTGGCGAGAATTTCTTGCTGCTGTTTCTCCAGACGCTTCTGCTGAGCAGTATCAGCTTTTACCTTCTGTTGAACTTTCTCCGTTTTGTTGGCTCTTGCGTGAAGTTTCAGAACACAATCACCATGTTTCTCAGTGCCAGCTTTAAAGCCGATCTCTGAGCAGGTCTTCTTGTAGGGTTCTAGATCGAGAGCATAGGCCGTCGAGCCATTTGCAAATGGCCCAATCAGAATTGCAAATTGCAAAATCAGTATCTTACGTAGGTATGTCATTCTGATAACTTCAACACACATTCGCCGAACTTTTCAGTACCTCTTTTAAAGCCGAGTTCGGCGCATTTACCTTTGGCATCATCCAACGATTTGCCCACATTTTCATCGGTCGTTTTTTGTGGTGTGGGAGATTGGTTCGCTGAACCTTTGTCGACTGAGAAAGAATCAATATTTTCCTGAAGCTTTGGAAATGCATCTGACAATGCATTCATTATCCCCCCCGTCAAACTAAGCTTAAACGGAATCTGCCCCATTGAACGGGCCTCTATCGCGTTCATTGGCACATCAATAAATGGTAGTGAGTTACTGCCCCGCCCGATCACTTCATAACTCCCATCAGTACTTTTCAGGATCACTGTCACCGTAGTTTTGGGTGATACGCTGTTGGGAAAAGCCTTTCCTTGAAAATCAATGTCGTCTACGTGAATCTCGACATCCATTTCGTGATCTTTGGAATATTTCATTTTCGCAGAAACTTCCTTGCCATCCTTGGCAAGAAAATTCGAATTTACCAAGTTGTCGGTCAACGCTATGGCCACATTTGCGTCATAGCTCAATCTGCAGGCTTCAACGAGAGCATAACCGGCGCCTTTGGACGAGCAATCATTGAGGTCATTGCTTGTCGCTCTATAATTTTTTGGTATTGGCAACTTCTCAAGTGCACGAAACTCAGTTGTAAAGCGGGCTTCCTCATTAATTAAATATTTATCGACGCTATTGGCAAAACTGGAGGTCCACTGCTCTTTGGTAACTACGCAAGAAGAAACAAGCGAGATGCCTATGAGGACAACGACAATTTTTCTACACCGGTTCATAGCCCACCTCTTTGGCGATTATTTAACCATATTCCGTCAATCAAAGACTGGATGCCAGTTTTTTCACGTCAAGATGTGTATACCTCTTCAGCATCCTTAAATCTTTGTGGCCCGTAATCGCCGCCACCTCCATCACGTTCAGTCCCTTTTCAAAGAACCGTGTCGTTGCTTCATGACGTAGGTCATGAAAATGGAGGTCTTCGATATCGGCTCGTTTACACGCTCGCTTCCATAAACCCTTCAACGCTTCAAAGTGTATCGGAAACACCACTTCAGGTAAACCTCTGGGCAAGTCAGATAGTATGTCCCTTGCCCTGCTCGACAAAGGTACATCCCTTGAACTGCCATTCTTTGTCATTGGAAGGTGTATGTAGCTTTCTTCGATGTGAACGTCTGACCACAGTGTTGACAGTAGTTCACCCCGTCGCATGCCGGTCTCAATGGCAAATTCGATCAGACAATGAAAAATAGGTTCTTCTGACATAAGAGCCGAAGCTATAAGCCGATCAAACTCTCCCTCAACAAGTCGCCTGTCCCGTGGCTTCTCTGGTTTAGGTTTTCGAATTTTTGCAATGGGGTTCTCAAGTGCATCATAACCCCAGTCTTGCTGTGCTACTTTAAAGGCATGGGATAAAAGATTGATATCTTTAATAACAGCCCAACCACCAACTACAGCAAGCCGTTCATCACGGAAGTCGCTTATATGTATCGGTTTGATCTGTGATATTCGGTACTGACTTATTTTATGTCTTTGGATTGCCCTAAGCCGATATGTTTCTTGATTAATAGATCGTTTCCTCACCGTGATCTCAATCAAGTATCGTTCGAGCAACTCATATAAGGTTATGGAGTAGTCACATAGAAGTCCTGAATCGAGTGCTCGCTCAATTTTTGCGGCCCACGATCGTGCATCAGCCTTAAACACGAAGCTCTGACACTGTGTTGGATAGCCTTTACGTCGAACTCGTACGTGAAATTTGCCATTTTTCTTAGAAATAGACGCCATTTTCTGCCTCCGTGGAGCTACGGTGGAGACAAAACGCAATGCAATATTCTCGAAAACCGTTCAGAAACCAAACGGTTTAGTCAAAAATATATGCATTTCAGTGGCTTAATACCAAAGAGAATGGAGCGGGCGAAGAGATTCGAACTCTCGACTTCAACCTTGGCAAGGT
>JABAZL010000158.1 GCA_018608425.1 Flavobacteriaceae bacterium | reverse complement strand
GGAGTTGAAAAAAAAGGTGCATGTTATCCTTTTATTATTGTTGATAAAAAAACAAATGAAGTGGCTGGAAGTACTCGCTTTGGCAACATCAATCAGAAAAGTGAAAAATGTGAAATTGAATGGACGTGGTATGGATCACAATTTCAAGGCACAGGGTTAAACAAAGCTACCAAATACGAACTCTTAAACTTTGGATTTGAAACACTTGGCTTTAGAATAATTCAATTGAGTGCCGATCTAGAGAACATTCGTTCACAGAAAGCCATTGAAAAACTTGGTGCTCAAAGAGAAGGGGTTTTTAGAAACAATTATATTGACTCAAATGGGGTCAGTAAAGATGATGTGTATTATAGTATCATTAAAGAAGAGTGGCCACAACTTAAGTCAACTCTTTTTTCTGAGTTTTCTTAGACTAAGAGGTGCCTTTTTAATTTATTTCTTCTGCTACTGCTTTTCACAAAGATTAAAATTCTTCTGAATAAGGGGAGTAATTACACCAAAAAAACAAGCTGTTTAGGCTCATTTATTTGATGAAATAACCTCTTTTTTTTCCTGTTTAATATTTTTTCATACATTAGTATTCCCAATTCTAACCAATCTAAATCAACTACTTATGAAAAAATCAATCCCTTTTTTATTGTTATCCCTTTTATTTATATCCTGTGGAGGATATTCTCCAGAGGAACAAATGCTTTACGATTATGAAAATAAAGGAGTTCAAGAGTTTCTATCAACAGAATTAAGTGAACTTGATTTTCAAATACTAAAGGTTGAGATTGTCGATTCCGTGATCGCTATGGATAGTCTCACCTATTTTTTTGACGTATTCAAGTCAGAATTCGAAGATGCTCTTCCTGAAATAGATGAAAATAGCTACGACAAATTGATTGAAACTTACGATGTTAATTACAAAGGATACGATTCTTTGGTTGGGGTTTATGAAAAAATAAATGACTCCTACGGGAGGAACAAAGTTTTGGAGTTTTCTGAACAAAGAGACACATACAAGGCGTATCGAGATAAGGTTGTCGGTTTGAAAAATCGATTTGATTACTTCATGGATGTGGTGAGTAATACGCTTGCATACAAGTTTAAGGGCACCTACTCACTTAAAAATCCACTCTTAAACAACCTAGTTCAAACCCATGAAAAACTCTATTTCACCAATGCTGAGGGAACTAAGTTCATAAAAACTGAGGAGCTTGAATAAAACTAACCTATGGAATTCTTACTGCTCATAATCGGCTTATTCGTAGTTCTTGTAATTGGAGGTGGAAAATTAGGCGGTTTTATCGGAAGGTTTTTCGATAAAGATTAATGTTCGTTTGTACATATTAGGATATCTGTAGAGAAGTTAATCACGCACTATAGAGTCAATTGCATGGAAATAGAGTGCAATAAACTGAAGTTCGTATTTGCGTTATTCATTGTGTTTATAAAACCCTAATTTTTAAAAAAGGATTTCACAATCATGTTTTTAGTGCTTAAATAAAACGCTGTTAATCCGCTGAGATTTTTCTTAGGGCGTTTTCCTTTTCCAAGACGACCAATTTGTAAAGCGTACCAAGGCAACTCGACACCTCCCATTTTATCGATAAATCGAAATCCTGAACTAGGGAATGGTGTTTCAAAAGCAGTAGTTTTTCCTGAAAAAATATCTTGAGCAAGCTCAGGACTCAAACAAAAGGGACGAGCCAAACCAACAATATCCAGTTTCCCATCGGCCAGGGCTTGTTCCATAACCGCAACCGTTCTAAAACCTCCGGTCAACATCAGTGGTTTGTCGGTTATCGATCTGACTTTTTCTATATAGTCTAAGAAATAAGCTTCACGTTCTTGCGTGCTTTTCTTTTGTTTATGCCCTACCATTGCTGGTTTCTCATATGTGCCGCCCGATATTTCAATAAGATCGATCCCCTCTTTAGACAATAAACGAACTACTTCCATTGATTCTTCCTCCGAAAAACCTCCACGTTGAAAATCAGCAGAATTTATTTTAATCCCTATGGGATACGCTGCTCCTACCTGGGTGCGTATTTCTTTGTAAACTTCTAAAACAAAACGCGCTCTATTTTCTAAAGAACCGCCCCATTGGTCGTTTCTGGTATTACTCAATGGAGACAAAAATTGACTGACTAAATAGCCATGTGCGCCATGAATTTGACAGCCCGAAAATCCAGCATCTTGCATTATTTTTGCTGCATTACCGAAACGTTTGATGATTTTCCAAATTGCATCTTCTGTTAGGGGAGTTGGTTTTTTAAACATCGAAGAAGCTCCGCCCATCTTGAGTGATACTGCCGATGGTGCTACCACTTCTTTGTTTATGGCAGCGAAAGCTTGACGCCCTGGATGATTGAGCTGTGGCCAAATCTGGGTTCCAGTACCTTCGACTGTTTTTGCCCAAGCTTGTAAAAGTTTGAAATTTGAACGATCCTCAACCACTACATTGCGTGCCTCTCCCAAAGCTTGAGAATCGACCATAACATTGCCCGTAATTAAGAGTCCAGGATTACCTTTTGCCCAAACTTTGTACGCCTTGATCAATTGCTTTGTCGGAGCATTTTTTAATGTTCCTATGTTTTCACTCATAGCAGACTTAGCTATTCTGTTTTGCAAAAGAGAACCGCTTGGTAACGAAAAGGTAGTTTGTAATAATTTCATCAAGTGTATTTAATAATAGTGCAGAGTAAGATACAAACTTATTCCACTTGGGCTGAATTAAAAAGAAAAGGTTAAAAAGGGCTGGTTTCAATTATCATGCGGATGGCTTGAGAAAGAATCATTGCGCCAATGACTAATTGCCATTTAGACTTATTGATTTTCAAAACATTTAGAAACAATACATTAAGAATTAGTATTCCCACAACGATAAAGATTTGAACAGCTTCAACTCCAAGAGCAAATGAAAGTAAGTCGACTAAAGCTTCATCTTCAGAAACAATGAGAGAGAAATAACGTCCAAAACCCAATCCGTGAATCAATCCAAAAATCAGAGTTATTATAGATGGAAACCAATTCGCAACAGGAACTATTTTAGTTTTTAATAAAGGAATACAACTCAAGGCAATGGTGACAGGAATCAAGAACTCAATCCAGTCAGCTGAGAGTTTTAGCTCAAAAAAATAATTTCCAAAAAGGGAGAGTGTATGTCCCAAAGTAAAAAGAGAAACCCACCAGAGTAATTTTTGGAATTCGCGAAACCCAAAAGGAATAGCAAGTGCAATGATAAAATAAAAATGATCCAGTCCTTGGAAATCCAGAACATGATTGAATCCGAGCTGAGCATAAAACCAAATTGTTTCCATAATCCTTAGTTTTTATAGTCCGCGCTCTTTTTGAATTTTTTCGTAAGCCGCCTGAACTTGTTGAAATTTTTCCTGAGCTCCTTTTAGCATTGCTGGATCAGCGCTACTTAGCTTATCAGGATGATATTTTTTTGCCATAGAGCGGTACGCTTTTTTCACTTCCGCATCGGTAGCATTGGAATCGATCTCCAAAATCT
>JABAZL010000095.1 GCA_018608425.1 Flavobacteriaceae bacterium | reverse complement strand
TATCTAAGCCTTCATCCATCCATCCCCACTGACGCTCATCTGAGTTTACAATCATTGGGAAGTAGTTATGTCCAACTTCGTGAATGATAACGCTAATCATCCCATATTTAACTCGGTCAGAATAGGTTCCGTCTTCATTGGGTCTTCCATAATTCCAACAAATCATGGGATATTCCATTCCTTGGTTTTTTGCATGAACAGAAACTGCTTTTGGGTAGGGATAGTCGAATGTGTATTTTGAATATACTTCTAGGGTATGGGCAACAACCTTGGTAGAATACTCTTCCCATAGCGGATTCCCTTCTTTAGGATAAAGTGAAGCAGCTATTACATTTTGACTTCCCACTTTAACAGCCATCATATCCCAAATAAAACGTCTAGATGTAGCGAATCCAAAATCACGTACATTCTCAGCTACAAACTTCCATGTACTTTTCTTGGTCGCTTTGGTCGCTTCTTTTGCTTCAGCTTCTTCCTGTGTTACAATTAGTACCGGTTCGTCGAAAGTGTTTAATGCTTTTTTGTAGCGTTGAAACTCGTTACGTGAAAGAACATCTTTAGGGTTTTGTAACTCCCCAGTAGCCTCCATAACGTGATCTTCTGGAACAGTAATGTTTACCTCATAGTTTCCGAAGTTTAATGCAAATTCTCCATTACCCCAAAACTGATAGTTCTGCCAGCCTTCAACATCGTTGTAAACAGCCAATCTAGGAAAGAATTGTGCTATTACGTATGCTCTGTTGTCGTCTTCAGAGAAATACTCATATCCTGAACGGGCTCTATCTGTAACGTGATTGTTTAAATTGTACCACCATTTGATTGAAAACACATATTGTGCTCCGCTTTTTAAGGGAGTAGGAAGATCAACACGCATCATGGTCTGATTTACGGTATGTCGTAAAGCCCTACCATTTGCATCTTTAACATACTCGATATTAAATCCTCCATCGAAAGGTTCATCCATTGACTCAGCAACAAAGCTTTCAACTCTTTTTAAAGGAGCAATGCCAGAGGCATTTTTTTCTAAAGCTGGCGCATCTTTTGTTCTAATATTCTGATCTAATTGAACCCAAAAGTAAGCTAGCTCGTCTGGAGAATTGTTTGTATACCTAATGGTTTCTTCACCATAGAGTTTGGTGTTTTCGTCATCCAATTCGATATTCATAACATAATCTACTTGTTGCTGATAGTAATCAACACCAGGCGCTCCTGAAGCAGTTCTAAATCGATTTGGAGTAGCAAACTCTTCATAGAGTTGCTTGAAATTATTGTTGTTTTTATGACCAGCTTGGGTTTTGGTTGGAGTTTTTTCTTGAGCAAAAAGAGCTCCTGAAAAAATAAAAACAAAGGCGAAAAATGAAAAAATGTGTTTCATGTGGTTATTGATAAGATTTAATTTGATTGAAAAATAATCTTTTTTTTAGATTAATGAATCCAAAATTGTGCTAAAATTGTTTTAGAAGCATCCATTAGAAAACTCTTTTTTGTATTTGTCGTTTTAAAATGAACTATATTTTGCTGTCCGAGTCGAAAGGGAATCAAGATTGTGTTGTGGATTTCAAAGCTTGAAGGCACAGACACTTCTGTAGCTTCAGCGAAAATTAGGATTTGATCTTCTTTATATTGCCTACCAATATATTTGATATCAACTTCTTTTTTGTCAAAAAATAAATTGAAATTATTTTTAAAAAAAACGTCAACCAAAGAATCAATTTTTACAGTTTCAAGATCGGGTTGAAGTTGGATTTTGCCTTCGATTTGTGCATTAAAATAGGCCTCTAAATCTTCAATAAAAACTCGGGTAGTTACCTGTAATTGTTGTTTATCTTCGATGAAAACCATTTCAGTACTGGAAACATAATAGTCATGAAGACTACTTGAATTACTCAAGAAGGTAAAGACAAAAAACAAAATAGTGACGGTTCTAATCAGGTACATCAGTTTGCGTATAAATTTTTATGTAGTCAGAAAACGTTTGAACTACCTCTTGGTGTCTGTTTTGATTAAATAATAGAATTAGGGTTGTGTTTTCATTACATCCTAAAATAAAATCATAGACTTGTTCGGGCTCCAAATTATAATTTTCTGCAAAGAAATACAAGCCGTAAAACTCGATAATCTTCAGCATAGTTTTAAATTCTTGGTCTTGTTTACGTTTCAATTTCAATTTTCGATAGTAGCCAGAAACATATTTATACAGAGCCTCAACGTCAACCTGAACCAAAGCAAGGCTTAGTGCCATTTCTTGAATTGAAGGGATTCGTTCTTCTCGTTGCCCTTTAAATCCCGGAATACCAACATCATAAAAATTTAAAGGCCTGGGGATATTCGCACTGGCTATATCTGAAGATAAATTTCCGGACAAATCGTGTGGCTTCACAACAACTTCATCGAGTTCATTGACAAAAGCTTCTAAATAAACGGTTATTATTTCTGAGTCAAAAACAGACTGACTAACAATCAACTCTTTGAATTTAAATTGAATTCCAGAAAACTGCAAACGCTCTCCTACTTGGACAGATATCTCAAAAAAACCATTGGCATCTGAAATGACAGCATTCGCACGAGAGGTATTCACTACATGAATTCCAGATAGTGAAAGATTTTCGTGTGCTAGTTTACCTTGAAGTAATTTGAATTGTTGACTGTAAAGAGATCCGCCTGAAAGGCACATTAAAAAAGCAACGATACCTAAAATAGTTTTCACCTAACTTGAGTCTTGTATTCTTGACTGGCTTTCACTAAATAATCGATTAACTGAAACTCCATGTCTTTCTTAAAAAGTTTTTGCGTGGGTAAAACACGATCCATTTCCATTAAAAAGCCTTCCGTTTCTTCTGCATTCAACCCAAGATCTTGATTGAAAAAAGCAGTTTCAAAAAGATATGGCAATACTTCACTTGGAATTAATTTTTTCTCGGAATCTCCTTTGTTTTTTGACAGCAAGCGACCTAATAACTTTGCAACGTTTACAAAATTGAGCCCATTTGCGAGTTGGCGATCATCTGCAGCTCTGTTGATTAATTTAGTTGATTTATCTTGAGTATAGTCTACACGCTTGAACTCTTCTTTTTTCATGTCCAAGAACTTTTGCTGGTTTTCGGGACCAACAACAACCTCATCCAAAATATTAACCCGCTCGTTTATTGAAACTACAATACGGTTCTTTTTAATCATTTTAGCAGTAACCTTTACCGTTCTGATCTTGTATTGAACTGATGAAAAAATAAGCTCATCTCCTACTCGAACTGGGATTTCAAATTCACCTTCTCCGTTTGTGATTGTATTGAGCTGTGCTGAGTTATTGACAACATTTGCTGCAATTACATTGCTATTTCTATAAAGCAAGCGCCCTTTTATGGAGGTTCTACTTTCTTGTCCAAAATTTAAATAGGAACAAAGGAGTGCTAAAAAAAGAAGTTTAGTCTTCATTATTTAAAAATAAAAATATAATCTCTACGACCAAGAAAAAGAGGTGTTAATATTACTGTTAAATATTATACACTTTGAATCACGTTTCCTTAAAAAAAGGCATAAAAAAAGAGCGAGAGACCGGGTTCGAACCGGCGACATT
>JABAZL010000033.1 GCA_018608425.1 Flavobacteriaceae bacterium | reverse complement strand
GGAATTTAAAAACAAACTAATTTTTGGAACAGTATACTATATTTTGGTTTAGAAGAGACTTGCGAATTGATGATAATGCGGGATTATATCATGCCCTAACATCAGGCAATAAAGTACTACCTATTTTTATTTTTGATACTGAAATATTAGAAAAGCTTCCGAGTAAAAAGGATGCTCGCTTAGCAATGATTCATACGGCTTTAGGAAAAATCACAGATGCAATGAAGGAGAACCGATGCAATGTTGGAATGTATCATGGGAACCCAAAAGCCGTTTTTGAACAATTACTCGAAAAGTATTCCATCGCGAAAGTAATTACCAATCACGATTACGAACCTTATGCTCAAAAGCGAGATGAGGAAATAAAACAGTTTTTAGCGGCTAAAAAAGTTGAATTCGAAACCTACAAAGATCAAGTGATTTTTGAAAAGGCAGAAGTAGTCAAAGATGATGGAACGCCATACAGAGTATATACTCCTTATTCTAAGAAATGGTTGGCTAAGATGCGATTAGAAGGCATTCCAAATTTCCCTTCAGAAAAAAACTTACACAATTTAGCATCCGTAGTCCAACCACAGTTAGAATTAAACGATTTGGGTTTTGAAGCTTCTTCCATACCCTATCCAGAGTATCAACTCAATACTGCGATCATTAGAAACTATGAAGCAACTCGCAATTATCCAGCCTTAGACCAAACCTCGAGAACAGGCTCGCATCTTAGGTTCGGGACTTTAAGTGTTCGGAAAATGGCAATTGAAGCAGATAAAGGAGAAGAAATTACTTTTTTAAAAGAATTAATTTGGCGGGAATTTTTCATGCAAATTTTATGGCATTTTCCACATACAACCACTCAATGTTTCAAACCCCAATATGAACAAATCGAATGGAGAAATAATGAAGAAGAATTTGAGAAGTGGTGTACAGGAACTACAGGATATCACTTTGTAGATGCAGGTATGAGAGAACTCAATGCTACCGGATTTATGCACAATCGGGTTCGCATGCTGGTAGGGAGTTTTTTGTGTAAACACTTACTCATCGATTGGCGTTGGGGAGAAGCCTACTTCGCTGAAAAGCTACTAGATTATGAACAATCGAGTAATGTTGGTAACTGGCAGTGGGTTGCAGGTTGTGGTGTAGACGCAGCGCCCTATTTCAGGATTTTTAACCCCATAGAGCAAATTAAGAAATTTGATAAGCAGCAGCAGTATATCGAAAAATGGGTTCCCGACTTTCAAGAACTGACCTATCCACAACCTATTGTTGATCATAAATTTGCCCGAGAACGATGTTTAACCACCTACAAAACTGCTTTAAACAGAACATGAAAGGTGTAAAAAAAACAAACCTACCAACTAAAATATGCCCCAGTTGTGAACGACCATTCAGCTGGAGAAAAAAATGGGAACGCGATTGGGAACAAGTAATTTACTGTAGTAAAAAATGCAAAAAATAAAAGGAACAGCACTCGTTTGGTATCGTAATGATCTGAGAATATCGGATCATTACAGTCTATTTCATGCTTCAAAAAGTCATGAGAAAATTATAGCCTATTATAGTTTTGATCCAAAGCAATTTTCAGAAACTCGCTGGGGTTTTAAAAAAACAGAATCTTTTCGAGCTCAATTTTTAATTGAAACGGTTCAACAATTACAACAGGATTTAGCAACAAAAAACATCAGCCTCATAATCGAGCATAAAGATCCAGCCGAAAGCATTCCGCATTGGATTGAATCAGAAAAAATAGAAACCCTCTATTTTCAAAAAGAATGGACTAAGGAAGAACGGCTTGTTGAAGATGCTTTGAGAAAGAACATCTCAACCGAAGTAAAAATCCATTCCGCTTACGATCAATTCCTATTTCATCCAGAGGATATTTCGATGTCATTGGATGAATTACCCGAAGTATTCACCAACTTCAGAAAACAATGTGAAAAAAATTCTACCGTTCGTGCTTGTTATCTTGAAGTGCAACAGCAAGAAGCTTCGAATATGTTACTAAAAACATATGTTTGCCCTACTCTTGAGGACCTCGGTCTGACTGAAAGCAGTTCGCATCCCAATTCTGCTTTCCCTTTTAAAGGGGGCAGCAAAGCTGCTAAAGAGCGTATATCTCATTACTTCTGGGAGACTAAAAAACTGTCCTTTTACAAGAATACTCGAAACGGACTTCTTGGACTAGATTATAGCTCCAAACTGTCGGCTTGGTTGGGGAATGGTTCCCTATCGGCACGTGAAATTTATTGGGAAGTTCGGAAGTATGAATCCGATATTAAAAAAAACCAATCCACCTACTGGTTAATCTTTGAACTCATCTGGCGCGATTACTTCAAGTTTATTTCTCTAAAACACCAAGATGCTATATTTCATTTGGGCGGAATTTTAGATAAAAGCTATACGTGGGAAAATAGTTCAAAAACTTTTAACAGTTGGGTTAACGGAAGAACAAGAGAACCTTTTGTTAATGCAAACATGCTGGAGTTAAAAAAAACAGGATGGATGAGTAACAGAGGTAGACAAAATGTAGCTTCCTTTTTTGCAAAAGAACTCTATATGGACTGGCGTATGGGAGCAGCATATTTCGAATCTCAGCTGATTGACTATGATGTTCACAGCAACTACGGTAACTGGATGTATATCGCTGGGGTAGGAAATGATCCAAGAGACCGAAAATTCAACATTCGTTCGCAAGCAGAACGCTACGATACAAATGGAAAATTTCAACAATTGTGGAACCAACAAAATTTATTTGAATGATCATACGACTAATTTTAGGGGATCAACTCAATGAGCAGCACTCCTGGTTTCAAACTGTTGACGACTCCGTAGTTTATGTATTAATGGAGATGCAACAAGAAACAAACTATGTAAAACATCATGTTCAAAAAGTGGTTGCTTTTTTTGCAGCCATGCGCAACTTCAATCACAAATTGAAGCAATTAGGACATCAAACCCATTATTTCAAACTCAACGATTCTGAAAACACTCAGAATTTGAATTCGAATCTAGAATATCTTTTTAAACACTACAAAGCAAAGCAATTTGAATACCAATTTCCAGACGAACACCGTTTGGATCAACAACTATCGGATTTCTGTGCTGCTTCTGAAGTTACGAGTTCAGCAGTAGACACTGAACATTTCATGACCAGCAGAACAGCATTGACTGAGTTTTTCGAAGGGAAAAAGCAATTACTCATGGAATTCTTTTACCGTAACATGCGCAAGCAATTCGATATTCTAGTCGAGGGCGGTCAGCCAGTTGGAGGGCAATGGAATTTCGACAAGAATAATCGGAATAAGTGGAAAGGAACTCCAAGCATACCCCAACCCTATATTCCAAAAACAAAACAACTTCTTGAGATCAAAGAGATGATCGAAACCGTCGGTATAAAAACCTTAGGTAGTTTTAACGAAGACCATTTTCTGTTTCCGTCGTCACGTGAAGAGGCAATAGAACAGTTGCACTATTTCTGTGAGAATCTATTGGTTCACTTCGGAGATTATCAAGATGCAATGCACACGGAAGAAGAAAATCTTTTTCATTCCAGAATTTCCTTTGCATTGAATGTAAAAC
>JABAZL010000092.1 GCA_018608425.1 Flavobacteriaceae bacterium | reverse complement strand
GATATTTTACAAAAAAAAAGCAGCTCAAAAATTGAACTGCCCTCTCATAAATAAATATATAATCAATGAAATCCATTACTGCAAAGGGCTACAAGGTTGAATTCACTAAAAAACAGTATATTATATTAAATGATTTTGTTGAATCGCAGCAATATTCTTCCGTTTTTGTACTTGCAGACACCAACACTGAAGAACATTGCCTTCCATTATTCTTGAGTAATTTATCAACCGAAGCTACCATTGAGATTATTTCTATTGAAGCTGGAGAAGAGAACAAAAACATTGAAACCTGTTCAGGTGTTTGGAATGTGCTTTCTGAACTTGGTGCAGATCGTAAAAGCCTCTTAATAAATTTAGGAGGAGGCGTTGTTACAGATTTGGGCGGGTTTGTCGCTTCGACGTTTAAGCGAGGCATTGACTTTATTAACATCCCAACTACCCTTCTCTCTATGGTTGATGCATCGGTGGGAGGAAAAACTGGAGTTGATCTTGGTGCATTGAAAAATCAAGTTGGAGTAATTGTGAACCCAAAAATGGTTCTTGTAGATCCTCAGTACTTAAATACGTTGCCTTCTGAAGAATACAGAAGCGGTTATGCCGAAATGCTGAAGCATGGATTGATTCAGGATCAAGACTATTGGAATCATTTAAAAGATTATAAAAAAATATCATCCGAAGACATTCAAGAACTAATTTTTCATTCGGTTGGTATTAAGAATAAAGTAGTTCTAGAAGACCCGTATGAACATGGACTCAGAAAAATTCTAAATTTTGGCCATACCCTCGGTCACGCCATAGAATCCTATTGCTTAACTCAAAAAAACAAGACTACTTTACTACACGGAGAAGCGATTGCAATTGGAATGATTCTAGAAGCATATCTTTCGACTGAGCTCACTGGGCTGAGTCAAAATGAAAGTGATGAAATCAAAACAATCTTCAGTTCCATATACCCAAAAGTAGATTTCACTGAAAATGAAATTGAATCCATCCTAACACTTTTACAATACGACAAAAAGAACAGTCACGGAAAAGTGAAGTTTGTTCTATTGGAAGCAATCGGAAAACCGGTCACAGACATAGAAGTACCAACTGCACTATTCAAAGCTTCGTTTAACTACTATAAGCAATAAATTTTTAGCACGAATTCCTGCTGGCGTTGATGTTTCCAAAAAGGGAACGTGTAACGAGCTTTTCATAAATTGCTAGTTGATCATCATTCAGCTCATTTGTTTTTTTCAACTCATGAATAGAACTCAGTGCATATTGCTGAATGGTCAATAAAGGCTGTACAATTGCTTCCCTCATTTCAATAGAATGCTTTCCTGCTGGTTGATCTTCCATCAGCTCCGAATAGCCTGTAAGCTTAAGAAGCATGGCTTTAGTCAATAAGTATTCATCATGGATGATATTCCAAAAACTACCAAATTCCTCATCCTCCCCTATGTGGGCAGTAAGTTTGAAGAATGATTTGGTTAAACTCATCATACTATTCGCTATGAGTGTTCTGAAGAAAGCAGAATTTTGATACAAAGAATCTACTTTGTCAAATTCTCCACGTTCATCAAAAGCCAAAATTGCAGATCCAACACCAAAAAATCCAGGAACATTTTGTTTTGACTGACTCCAGCTTCCTACAAAAGGAATTGCTCTTAAATCAGAAAAATTAAGCTCTTTAGAATTCCCTCTTTTAGAAGGTCGGCTTCCAATATTCGTTTTCGAGTAATATTGCAAGGTGCTCATGTTTTCTAGATAAGGCACAAACTTTGGGTGCGATTTAAAATCTGAATATGACTTATAACTTGTATCAGCTAACTGCTGCATAGTAATACGGTCTTCATCTGCTAAATGATTATCATCATTCTTAAAAACCTGATTCGAAATACCAGAACTCAACAATTGTTCTAAATTAAATTGACTTGAATCTACTGTTCCGAAATTTGAACTAATGGTTTGCCCTTGAACGGTTAGTTGAATATCATCAGCTTTTATTCGATCGCCCATAGAAGCGTAAAATTGATGCGTGTTTCCACCACCACGAGCGGGTGGTCCACCACGACCATCAAAAAAGGCAACAGCAACTCCATAATCATTTGAAACATCTGAAAGCTCTTCTTTGGCTTTATAAATACTCCAATTCGCCATGAAATAACCGCCATCTTTAGTTCCGTCAGAGAAACCAAGCATAATGGTTTGTTTCATGTTTCGGCTTTTCAAATGTGCGCTATATACTGGGTTGGTGTATAAACTATTCATTATTTCTTTTGAAGCCCTTAAATCATCAACCGTTTCAAAAAGTGGAATTAAATCTACTGTAGGATTATCCCAACCACAAATTCGGTGTAAAGCAAATAACTGTAGCATGTTTTCAATACTCTGACAGTTACTGATTATATAACGATGACAGCCTTTTTCGCCATTACTCTTCTGAATGGCCTTCATTGCGTAAATAGACCCGATAGTATGTTTTACAATGTCATCCTCGAATATGGATTCAGGAACATTACCTGTTAATCGTGGCAAAATTGCTAAACGTTCTTCCAAACTTAACGCTAAATAATTTTCAGGTAAGCCATTTATATATTCCTGTATTTTTGGATGCGAAACAATTGCTTCAAATACTTGGTTGTGAATTCGAGAATCTTGACGAATGTCTAATGACGCAAAGTGGAAACCAAAAAGTTTGACTTTATTACGCAGGTCTACAATTTCATTTAGATATAGACTTTGATGACGATTTTTTAAAATTTGCTCAATTTGCATCAACTCAGTAATCACAAATTGTGAATCAATTTGCTTTACTTTTTCAGGCTCAAATAAGGTATGATAAAGTGTTGTTTCTAAATCATTTATTCTTTGATCTACTTCGTCAAAAGTAATTTTTCTTTTGAGCTTACGTAAATCTCTATAATAGTTTCTTAGAATTGTAAACCTTAAGCGTTCTGCAGTTTTAAGTGTGATTTCTGGAGTAACGAAAGGGTTTCCATCACGGTCTCCTCCAGGCCAAAAACCAAAATCAAATATTGAATTATCAACAGAATCGCCTTCAAAAACATGTTGTTCAATGTAATTGTAGATTACAGCTGCAGATTCGTAAAAAACCTTTTCTAAAAACCAAGTTAAGCTTACCGCTTCATCCAACGGACTTGGTTTCTTTTTATTAAAAAAACGAGTTTTACCTAATTGAGCAAGTAATAATTTTATTTGTTCCAGATCATCATTTTTCAATGCTTCGGACAAATCGGTTATAATACCGAGAACCGAGCCTGGGTAAAACTGTGTTGGGTGCGCTGTCAATACAATACGAACCTTAAAACGATTCAAATATTCTTTTAATTCTGAAAAACTATTATTGGTTTTTGTAGCTTCCTTGATGTAGCGCAAAGTCCCCCTACCGTGCATGTTATTGACATAAGAGAAACCAGCATCTTCAATTGCATCAAACAAAACAATTTGGCGTTCTATGTATTTTAGAAAGCCAAACAATAAATCATGCTTATTTTGTCCCTCCATTCCCTGCGTAAACCGCTCAAAAAAGCGATCTACAATTTGCTTAGGCGACAAATCTGCTTCGTAACCTTTGGCACAGA
>JABAZL010000159.1 GCA_018608425.1 Flavobacteriaceae bacterium | reverse complement strand
GATGATGATTTGTTTGGTGTAGCCAATAATTTTTCGGACGGACGATTTCGAGAGAACCAAAAAGAAGATAAAGAGGATGAAGAACCGAATGGACTCTATCGCTCAAAGTTGCCCTGGAATATTAAGTTCGCACATTCTATTACATACAGTAACTCTAGAGGAGAAGACGATATTAGAAACAATTCCCTTATGATATCTGGCGACATGGATCTAACCCCGAAGTGGGCTGTTGGTTTTTCGTCTGGATATGACTTTAAACAAAAAGGAGTGACCTATACTCAGTTTCGTTTTAATCGAGATTTAGAAAGCTGGAAATTAAATTTCAGTTGGGTTCCTTTTGGAAATAGAAGCTCGTGGAGTTTCTTTATTGGAATTAAATCGGGTTTACTTAGTGACTTAAAATATGACAAAAGAAATGAACCCGATAGACGTTTATAATTTATAATATCCCTAACATGAAAAAAATCATCACTTCACCCAATGCTCCAGCACCAATTGGACCTTATAATCAAGCTGTACTCTCTAATGGAGTTCTCTATATGTCCGGGCAAATACCGTTTGATCCCAAAACAATGGAACTCGTTGAAGGGGATTTAGTAAAAGAAACCATTCAAGTCATGGAAAATTTGAAAGCTGTTTTAGAAGCTGCTCAGATGACTTTTGAGAACGTAGTGAAAACTTCAATTTTTTTGAGTGATATGAATAATTTTGTTGAAGTCAATAAAGTGTACGCAAAATACTTTAATGAAGATACAGCTCCAGCAAGGGAAACAGTAGAAGTAGCAAATCTCCCTAAATTTGTTCGTATAGAAATCTCAATGACTGCAGTAGTCTAGAGCGGTTTTTACAGAACTTCTTTTTCCAATAAATCTACGTGGTACTTGACCAATTGATCAATGGGACGTTTTACAACAGTTCCCATAGTTAAGCCAAATTCTTTGAGGATAAAATCAACCTCATCTTTCAGGAAGTATGAAATTGATCCAACGAAATGAATTGGTACCTCTTTGGCGTTATCGAATTGGAACAGTTGGTGCCTAATGAAGCGTCTTAATCCTTCATGGATCATGGTTTGCATATAAGGTTCGTCTTTATGAACGATCATGAATTTTGCAAAACGTGCCAAGTAGGTGTTTGGATTTTCTTTACGATAAAGATTTTCTTTGACTGTGTTGGCAGAAAGGTCAAATTCTTTTTCAAAAATTTCAGCAAGATGCTCAGGCATTTCATTGAAATAATAGCCTCTAATGAGCTGTTTTCCATAAAAATTACCACTAGCCTCATCCATAAGAATATAACCCAATGAGGTGATGTATTGATGTACCTGATGCCCATCAAAGTAACTGCAATTAGAACCTGTGCCTAAAATACAGACTATAGAAGGAACACCTATCGCTGCAGATGCATATACTGCAGCGTAAGTGTCTTCTTTGATATTAAAAGAACAGTTAACAAAAATCTCTTCAAAGACTTTATTAATTCTCTTGGTTGTTGATTCTATTCCACATCCAGCACCATAGAAAAAAAGCTTAGTCACCTTTTTTCTGTTTTGGTACAAATCATAATTATTTATGATTCGTTCCGTTAGTATTGCAGATGAAAGAACTTGGGGATTCAGTCCTAAGGTTTGAGTAGAGAACAAAACTGTTCCCTTTTCGTCTATAGCAAACCAATCGGTCTTCGTCGACCCACTATCAACAATTAAATACATACTATAAAGCGTTAACGTGTTTTGCTAGGTCAATCAATTTGTTGGAATATCCACACTCATTGTCGTACCAAGAAATAATTTTGAAAAAATTACCGTTTAACTCAATTCCTGCTTCTGCATCAAAAACAGAAGTACGAGCATCACCAACAAAATCTTGAGAAACTACAGCTTCATCCGTATATCCTAAAATTCCTTTTAGATCATTTTCAGAAGCAGCTTTCATTACTTTTTTAATTTCTTCGTAAGAAGTAGTTTTTGCAACTTTAACTGTTAAATCAACAACAGAAACGTTAGCTGTAGGTACACGGAAAGCCATCCCGGTTAATTTACCTTGTAAAGAAGGAATTACTTTGGTTACGGCTTTAGCAGCACCAGTAGCAGCAGGCATGATATTCAATAATGCACTACGTCCACCTCTAAAGTCTTTTTTAGAAGGGCCGTCTACTGTAAACTGAGTTGCAGTAGTTGCATGAACTGTTGTCATTAAAGCCTCTTCAATAGTAAAATTATCGTGTAACACTTTAGCAATAGGTGCTAAACAGTTGGTTGTACAAGAAGCGTTAGAAACAATGTTTTGGTCAGCTGTTGCATCTTTGTGATTTACTCCCATTACAAACATAGGTGCATCTGCTGATGGCGCAGAGATAACAACTTTTTTAGCTCCGGCAGTAATATGCGTTTGTGCTTTTTCAAGTGTTGTAAAGATACCTGTACATTCAGCAACAACATCTGTTCCTACTGCATCCCATGCAATATCTTCTGGATTACGTTCTGCTGTAATACGCACGCGGTGTCCGTCAACTACTAAATCGTTGTCAACAACTTCAATTGTCCCGTCATATGTTCCATGAACAGAATCGTATTTTAATAGATATGCTAAATGTTTAACTTCTAGAAGGTCATTGATTCCTACTACCGTTACATCTGCTTGTTTCATCGCCGAGCGAAATACTAATCGACCGATACGACCGAATCCGTTAATTCCAATTTTTAAGGACATAATTTAATTATTATTGTTTGTGTTAATATTAATAGGTTACTAGATTATTATATTGAAAGTATATCCGAAACTTTGATCAAGTTATCGTTTATTTCAGATTTACCTTTTATTGCTTTTTCTAAGGGAGTGAGGACCATCTTATCATCGATGACACCAACCATTACATTCGATTTTCCTGCCAATAAGGACTCCACTGCAAAAACACCCATACGAGAAGCTAAAACACGATCAAAACAACTTGGCGATCCACCACGTTGCATATGACCTAGTACAGATACTCGAACTTCGTAATACGGAAGGTTCTGCTCCACATAAGAGGCTATCTCAAAAACATTTTTACCTGTTTTGTCTCCTTCTGCAATGACTACGATACTGGAAGACTTTCCTGACTTCTCGCTCTTTTTCAAGGACTCGAGTAGACGAGGCAAACCAAGGTTTTCTTCTGGAATTAGGATTTCCTCTGCCCCAGCTCCAATACCAGAGTTAAGTGCAATATGACCTGCATCACGCCCCATTACCTCAACAAAAAAGAGGCGGTTATGAGAGCTTGCAGTATCTCTAATTTTGTCTATGGCTTCGACAACCGTGTTTATTGCGGTATCGTAACCAAGAGTATATCGTGTTCCAAAAATATCGTTGTCTATAGTTCCTGGGATACCGATAACTGGGAAATTGTGTTCTTCTTGAAAAATCATGGCTCCAGTAAAAGATCCATCACCCCCAATAACAACCAAAGCATCAATACCCGCTTTCTTGAGGTTTTCGTGGGCAAGTTTGCGCCCCTCAGGTGTTCTAAACTCTAAACAACGTGCAGAACGAATAATTGTTCCACCTTTATTGATGATGTTGTTTACACTTCGTGCATTCATCAATTCAAATTCATTGTCAATAAGCCC
>JABAZL010000089.1 GCA_018608425.1 Flavobacteriaceae bacterium | reverse complement strand
CTAACAATCAAACGCATTTTTTCAGCATCAGGAAATTGTATGTAATGGTATATGCAGCGACCCTTGAAGGCTGTTGGTAATTCTTGCTCACGATTGGAAGTGATTACGATGGCTGGCATGTCTTTTTCTGAAGTTTCTATTACTTCTCCAGATTCTGGTAAAATAAATTTTCGATGACTCAATGCGTATAATAAATCATTTGGAAACTCGCGAGGAGCTTTATCAATTTCATCGATCAATAATACGGAGTTCGGAGTGCTGAACGCTTTGGCGGCTGGCCCCATAGCAACATAATCTGATAAATTTTCGGTATCTCTTCCACCGGTCGAAAGTTTGGTTTCTAAACCTTTCTCATTTCGTTGCGCATTGAGGATTTCAATCTGTGAATCTCTCAAATATTTTACATGGTCAAATTTGGCAACAAATTGTTCTACTGTACTTTTCGATCCTGCTGGGTATACAAACATTTCGGTTTGTTGACTAGCAGCAAACTGTAATGGTAATTCTGTTTTTCCAGTTCCCGGTTCTCCTTCGATGAGTAAGGGCATTCCTAACGTACGTGCTATGTGAAATGCTTGCGCTAATTCCTTATCGCACAAGTATTGTTCTGATCCATCCCAAAATGTAGTATCTGCCATATAAATGTAGTTCTTGTTTTAGCGTTCAATATACTGCTTAAAAATCTTTTTCAACTGCTTTTTATCTACCCGATGATCCCCAGCATAAATTTCGTTGTGAAAATCAAGATTACCAGCCTTACAGATTTCTTGTATTTCAATAATTTTTTTCTCGTTCAAAAATTGATCTTCGGATCCATAGGTTAAGATTTTACAAATTTTATTCCAATCAGTTTTGGCAGTTGAATAATCAATGTCCTCAGGAATCCAACAAGCATACGGAATTAAAAAATCTACAGTTACGTCCAAATGATGTAGCCAGCGCATTGCCGTTACTCCACCTTGAGAAAAACCCATAATAATCGTCTTGCAAGAATCTGGGAGTTTTTGAACATAGGTATCATACAAGGTTGAACAATAAACCGAAAAGTCATGAATTTCTTCTAACCGATCGCGCTTGGTCATCCAAGAAGCTACTACTTCCCCACCAAAACCATTCACATAAAAACGTGATAGACCTTCTGGAGCGATTACAAAATGAGTTTCAGGGTCAAAATCTTTGAATTTATAGAGCATTTGTTCAGATAACATATTGGATCCATGCAATACAAACCAGAAGTATTTCGTTTTTGAACTTAGCTCTCCATAAGCAGTATATCGAGCTGTTTTAGGGGTTGCAATATGATGTGTTTTAATTTCCATAAATTGTTTTTACTTTTCCAAGAAATCTTGATATGTGGCTTGCAATATAGCTTTTCCGTTGGCTTTCAGGCTTTCTTGTTTTGAACCAGATGCCTGCACTGCATCCTTACTGATAAAATCATACACCATAAACCCTGATTCATTAATAGCACCAAAACCTTGATTGAAAACATAATGTACAAAATGCTCTTTACTTGAGTTGAACAGATGTGTTCCAAATTCAAAAGCTGAATTATCCCCTCCTAATAAATCTACCAAGGTATAAGCAAGGTCAACTTGCGAACCCAAGTTTGTGTTTACGGTTCCTCTGCCCTCTATAGCTCCCCCAATCCAAAGCATGGGGATATGAAACCTACTGGGTGCATTGAAATTATCCAAAGGATTAGGAGGAAGCGGATGCCCGTGGTCGGCAGTAATAATGACTACTGTATTTTCCCACCACGTTTGTGTTTTAGCAAATGCGACAAAATCACCTAAAGCCTGATCGGTATAGGACATTGAACTTTTGAATCTATTCAGTTCCGAAGCATCTCCAAAACGATATGTTCCAGGAAATTCATACGGCTCATGACTGGTTAGGGTCAATATAGTTTTAAAGAAAGGTTTTTCTGGAGGTGCTTCATTAAAATCTGTTGCTATCCGATCAAAAAGTATATGGTCGTGTGCACCCCATTTAGAATTCCAGTCTTTGCGTTCAAAAATCTCTGAGCCGAAAATTTTGTCGATTCCTTTTCCAAAAAGATAGTTATTCATATCAGCAAAATTCAAATCACCACCATAATAAAAAGAGTTATGGTACCCCAAACCTTTCAATGATTGAGAAATCAAAGGGAGTTTTTTAGATTTCAAAGGCATTTTGATGATACTCTTTTTGGGTTGAGGAAAATATCCACTTAACAAGGCCACCAATCCCTTATCTGTTCGGTCACCATTTGCGTAAAAATTAGTAAACAAAAGCCCTTCTTCTGATAAACTGTTGAAATTTGGAGTTATTTCAATATCACCCCCAAGAGGTCCAACCACCTTTGCTGTAAATCCTTCCCATATTACAAAAATAATATTGGGAGTTTTTGTTTTAAAAATTGGATTAATAATACTGTCTTTTGACAATAGAGGTTGTCGTAGAGATTCTAAAACACCTAAAGCCTCCTCAGGTTCATAAGTAAGAAAAGGATGTTCATTAGCATCGACTTGTTTGGTTACGGCATGCATAAAATTCCATGCATAATTTACAGCTGCATGATTGGCATACATTGTATTCGAGAAATACACATTACCTTGATTGATAGGTATGGTCTGTAATCCGCCACGCATAGGTAATAATAAGGCACCAATTAACAACATTAATACTGGAATCCCCCAGAGAGGAGTTCGTTCAATTTTTTTAACACCACTGTAAAAAAAGAAACTTATAAGATAGCATGTCAAAAAAGTTAAGCCAACAATTAAACCAGTAAACAAAATAAGATCGTTGGTTGATGTTGAAGCAAACATCAAATCCGGTGTATTCAGGTAACGAATGAACGTAGTGTCCAAACGAGTGTTCCAATATGAGTATAAAAACAAATCTATTAATAGCAGAATATTCATCAACAAAACAAGTCCAAAAGAATAGGTTTTATGAACTAAACGAACTGTTCTTTCTGAAAGGAAAGACCGGAAGAGTACCAAGAAAAAAGGGATGATTACAAGATATGCCGCAATTGAAAAATCCAACCGTAAGCCATATCCAAAGACAAGAAACAACTCACTCGGTGCTAAAGTTTTTGTCATGTCTGTATGATAGCTTACAAACAAAAAACGAGCAGTGACAAAATATAAAACCCAAAAACCATAGTACTTTAGGTTAAAGGAAATGCTGTTAAAAACTGCTTGCATGAATTACAAATAAAATTTATGTTGCAACGAAGCTACTGGCAAAAATGAATAAAAAATTGCATTCTAAGAAATTAATTGATGCTCGGTTTAAAAAGTTGGTGTATAAAAGAAAGTATGGTAAAAGAAAAGAATATTTTTACAGGATAAACTTACCATTCAAGTGAAACATCAGGCCTTAAAAATTTTCAAGTACTTTTTAATTAGCGCTACTACTATAGGACTGCTAATAAAGTTCTACAAAGACATCCAAATATGGTTTAATTTTTTTTAGAATAAATTCCTGAAGAATATAATGTTCATACTAAAGCTTTAGTGATATTGAAAATCCGATCTAAAGTTTGTATTTGTAGGGAGGTTGAAGAAAATTAGAGCCAGCGAGCAGATTTGAACTGCCGACCTCTTCCTTACCAA
>JABAZL010000081.1 GCA_018608425.1 Flavobacteriaceae bacterium | reverse complement strand
TAAAAAAATCATCAACCAAAACCCAATGGATAAGATGGTTAAAAAAGATAGAAAACCTAAATATTGATCGAATTCGAACATTGTTGTAAAATTTTAAACAAAATTAAGTTTTTTATAATTCTAATCCCAGTTATCTTTTTATTTTTTTAGTGAAAACGTGTAAAATCAAATTGCACTTTTATATTTTCAATCCGAGATCACATCAGCTTGCTCTAAAATAAAAATTAAGTATTTTTGTAACGAACAATTTAAAGTAAACAAACAATGAAATACCGCATAGAAAAAGACACATTAGGAGATGTACAGGTACCCGCAGACGTTTATTGGGGAGCCCAGACAGAACGCTCACGTTCCAATTTCAAAATTGGACCTTCAGCTTCTATGCCAATTGAAATTGTTCAAGGTTTTGCTTACTTGAAAAAGTCTGCTGCTTACACCAACCATGAGTTAGGTGTTTTGGATCTTAATAAGCGTGATTTAATTGCACAAGTATGTGATGAAATTTTAGAGGGAAAACTAGATGACCAATTTCCTTTGGTGATTTGGCAAACCGGTTCGGGTACGCAGAGCAACATGAACGTCAATGAAGTGATTGCCAATCGTGCTCATGTACTTGCTGGTAATACACTGGGAGAAGGAGATAAAACTCTTGCGCCTAACGACGATGTAAATAAATCACAATCGTCGAATGATACATTTCCAACAGGAATGCACATTGCTGCCTACAAAAAAATTATTGACAATACAATTCCAGGAATTACCCAACTCCGGAATGCATTGGATGCAAAAGCAAAGGCTTTTAAAGCGGTAGTTAAAATTGGACGTACTCATTTGATGGATGCCACTCCCCTAACCTTAGGGCAAGAATTTTCGGGTTATGTTTCCCAATTAGATCACGGATTAGCTGCCTTAAATTTCACTCTGAAGCATTTGTCAGAAGTTGCACTTGGAGGAACTGCTGTGGGAACAGGAATAAACACTCCAAAAGGTTATTCTGAGCTTGTAGCAAAATACATAGCTGAATTTACCGAACTCCCCTTTATAACAGCTCATAACAAGTTTGAAGCACTAGCAGCCCACGATGCAATCGTTGAAACACACGGAGCTTTAAAACAAATAGCAGTGTCGTTAAATAAAATCGCAAATGATGTTCGAATGCTTTCTTCTGGACCACGTTCAGGAATTGGCGAAATCATAATTCCGGCAAACGAGCCAGGAAGTTCCATAATGCCCGGAAAAGTAAATCCAACTCAATGCGAGGCGATCACTATGGTTTGTGCGCAAGTGATGGGGAACGATGTAACCATTAGTGTTGCAGGAACTCAAGGACATTATGAATTGAATGTATTCAAACCTGTAATGGCTGCCAACATCATACAATCTGCTCAATTGATTGGCGATGCCTGTGTGAGTTTTACCGTTAACTGTGTCGATGGAATAGAACCAAACCACAAAAGAATTGATGAATTAGTGAATAACTCATTAATGTTAGTAACGGCTCTAAATACCAAAATAGGGTATTACAAAGCTGCAGAAATAGCAAACAAGGCCCACGAAGAAGGAACAACACTAAAAGCATCTGCGGTATCGCTAGGCTATGTAACTTCTGATGAGTTTGACGCTTGGGTAAAACCCGAAGATATGACAGGCGAACACTAATTACTATGGAGATTATTCCTTTTGAATCGAAGTATGCAGTAGATTTCAAGCGACTTAATGAAGCTTGGTTGGAGCAGTATTTCGTTGTTGAGCCTTATGATTCTGAATTACTTAGCCGCTGTGAAGAAAGTATTATAAAACCAGGCGGATTTATTTTTTTTGTTCGCGTTGAAGATCAAATAGTTGGTACCGCTGCATTCATTTATAAGTCAGAAGGGATATATGAATTAGGCAAAATGGCAGTAGAACCAACATTTCAAGGACTTAAACTGGGTCAACAGTTGATGCAGTATTTACTTGACTTTGCAAAACAACAACAATGGTCGAAACTTATTCTCTATTCAAACACCGTACTCGAAAATGCAATTTATATTTATCGTAAAGTAGGTTTTAAAACAATTCCACTAGAAAAAAATCTGCCTTACAATCGTTCAAACATAAAAATGGAATTAGAATTGGAAAGAAGTCATGAGAATTAAAAGGCGACACAAAATACTATGCGTTATGCTGCTGATTTGTGGAATATCTCTACAAGCACAAACAAAGAAAACACTTCCAAAATCTACTATAATTATTCCGCCAAAGCAGGTTGTACGCATAGACTACCCTTATATGAAAGGGTTTAGTGTTAAAATATGGAATGAATCCAAGTTTGAATTAGGAGTATCTGCCCGCGAGCATCAGACAGATTCTCTACGTAAGGGATTTGGATTGAACAAAGGTTCTTTTGCAACAATACAGGTTGCAGAAAAACACTATCTACAATTAGAAAATCGTTTCATTGCCCCACTTAAAGTAGAATATACCCTTTTTAAATTGGGCTCAGGAAAGAAAAAGAAAACGGTTGTGGATCGTACTGTTGGGTTTTATTTGGTAAACACAACTGCGCAAACCCTCCCTATTTTAATTCCTGGAATTATGAATCCAAAATTGACTCCCTTTTCTCAAAGTGGTGTTGAATTACCTTGGGGTCAAAAAATACTACTAAAAACACCCGGTAAAGACTTACTCTTGCTTACCGTTTCAGATACGATACGCAAAGGAGCTCGAATCGATGTAGCCGATTTGATTGATGCAGCTTTGAATCCAAGTGATAAATAATAATTACACTACTTAGTTTTCATCTAAAAAACAAAAGTTTTCTAAGCATGAGAATGTAAGTTAATCATATTGCCTTCTGTATCCTGAAATGCAGCCATGTAACCAATTTCTGGGGTTATCTGTGTTTTCTTTTGAACTATCTTCCCGCCAGCAGCTTCAACTCGACCCAGAATTTTATTGAGATCAGGATCGCCATTGAGGTATATTTTAATACCGTCTGCATTGGGTCTGTAGTCTTTTCCAAAAATAATTGCGCCCGAAACGCCGCCTTTTTCTGGATCTGTAGGTAGGATTCCCATTTTATCGGGTCCCATTTCCATTACTTCCATTTCGAAGGCATAAAGAGTTGAGTAAAATGTTTTCGCGCGATTGAAATCGAGAACTGGGATTTCAAACCAGTTAATTGAGTGGATTTGATTTTTCATGATTTATTTAAGATTTGAGTTACATCAAATATAAATAAAAAAATAAAACCCTCAAATTGAGGGTTTTATTAGGTTTTAGTAGAACAATATTTTAAGCTTAGTCTCGTGTCAATTTACGGTACTGAATTCGTTTGGGCATAAGATCCTTTCCTAAACGTTTTTTCTTATTCTCTTCGTAATCGGAATAAGAACCTTCGTAAAAATACACTTGTGAATCCCCTTCAAAAGCAAGGATGTGGGTACAAATACGATCCAAGAACCACCGGTCGTGAGAAATAACAACAGCACAGCCAGCAAAATTTTCCAAGCCCTCTTCAAGAGCCCGCAAGGTGTTTACATCCAAATCATTGGTTGGCTCATCTAAAAGCAAAACATTCCCTTCTTCTTTCAGCGTCATTGCCAAATGCAGTCGGTTACGCTCTCC
>JABAZL010000142.1 GCA_018608425.1 Flavobacteriaceae bacterium | reverse complement strand
TTGTAAGTAAAAACTTAGAAACTGGTTTGTTCTATAATGTTCAAGGAAAAACACTCGAAGTTGTTGGAGTCGGAAATATTCCTGATGTTTATACAGATCCCTTTAATAATTTAAATTTTACATGCACTAAAAAACTTGGAGCAAACCAAAATCAAACCATTACGTTTAAAGCACAGAATATACTAGCTGATACCAGAGAAAGTTTCTATGATTATTACGGAGAAGAGCAGCGACCTTTTTCTTTATTTAAAGTAGGTAGATCCTTTAGTTTGGGGTACAGCATCAAATTCTAAAAAATAGTAACATTGGGTTAACATAGTAATTGTCTTTATTTTTCACATTTGCAAAAAATAAATCTAATTATGCGTGCGATTAAACTAATTCTGATAACCTTGTTTGTAATGACCTCGTCACTTTATGGCCAAGAAGTAACCGCTTCTAAATTTGGTAAAGGATTGCTCAATATTCAAGCAAAAGACAGTACTTTTTCAATGAATATAAGCGCTAGAATGCAATTCTTAACTTCTTCTACTTGGAGTGAATCTGATGATTCTTTTGGAAGTCCGGAGTCAAATTTCTTAGTAAGACGGGCTCGATTGAAGTTCAAAGGTTTTGCTTACAGTCCCAAATTAACGTACAAACTGGAATTGGGTTTATCGAACCGTGATATTTCTGGTGCAAATCAATTTACAAGTAATGCACCACGCTATATTCTTGATGCTTACGTGCGTTGGAATTTTTACAAGAATTTTACATTACAAGCTGGTCAAGGGAAATTACCTGGAAACATAGAGCGTGTGATTTCTTCAGGCGATTTAGCCATGGTTGACCGTTCGTTATTGAATAGTAAATTCAATATTGATCGTGATTTAGGAGTACAACTTCGTCACCATTTTAAATTATCTGAAAACTTTATTGTCAAAGAAATTTTTGCAATCTCACAAGGAGAGGGTCGTAACATAACCGCTGGAAACTTAGGCGGGCACCAATATACCGGAAGAGTAGAAGTACTTCCTTTTGGAAACTTTAAAAGTAAAGGGGATTACCGAGGAGCTGATTTGGAACGCGAACAAACTCCTAAACTTTTGGTTGGGGTAGTTTATGATCTGAATAACGATGCTGTTAAATCGAGAAGTAACCAAGGTTCTTATCTAGAAACCGCAGATGGTTTTTATCAGACTGATGTAAGTACTCTGTTTTTTGATGCGCACTTCAAATATCGAGGGTTTTCTATTATGGCTGAATATGCCGACCGAGATGCTGATGCTCCTCTTGCTCGAAATGCAGATAATAGCCTTACGGGTGCTGTAGTAAACATTGGAAATGCTACCAATTTTCAGATGGGATATGTACTCCCATCAAATCTTGCAATAACCGGACGTTATACCCATATTAATTTTGATGAAATCGTATCTTCGAAAAACAAAATTACACAATACACTTTGGGCTTGTCTAAATACGTTGCTAAACATAAATTAAAAATTCAAACGGATGCGACCTATGAAAATACAGTCGCTTCAAACAATAAAATTGTGTACCGTATACAATTTGACATTCACTTCTAATAATAAAAAACTATGGATAATATTTATTTAATACTCGTTGCTGTTTTAGCTATTCTAGCTGTTGGAGATCTTATCGTTGGAGTTAGTAACGATGCGGTAAACTTTTTGAATTCTGCAGTAGGATCGAAAGCCATTCCCTTTAAAACCATTATGATTTTAGCTTCGCTTGGAGTTGCAGCTGGTGCTTTGTTTTCAAGTGGATTGATGGAAGTTGCTCGAAAAGGTATTTTTAACCCTGGAGAGTTTTACTTCGACGAGATTATTTTGATATTCACCGCGGTAATGTTAACCGACATTTTACTACTTGATTTTTTCAACACCCTAGGTATGCCTACCTCAACAACGGTATCTATTGTTTTCACCTTGTTAGGAGCTGCTGTTTTTATGTCAGTTATTAAAATCATTGAAACTACTGGAGATTTTGGCGATATTGTAAACTACATTAATACAACAAAAGCCATCCAGATTATTTCTGGAATTTTACTCTCTGTAGTAGTTGCTCTAACTGTTGGAGCAATAGTCCAGTGGTTTTCTAGACTTTTCTTAACCTATGAGTTTGAGAAAAAAGCAATGTGGGTTAGTGCTCTTTTTGGAGGGATAGCACTTTCTGCCATTACCTACTTTATTTTAATGAAAGGGATTAAAGGAACACCTTTTGCCAATATAAAATACGATATCCTTGGGGGTATGAAAATTAAAGACTTATTAGAACAAGAAGTTTTTAAGGTTGCCTTAGCAAACTTTTTAGTTTGGTTTGGTGTGTCGTTTTCTGTCATTCGATTTTTAAAAGTAAACATTTACAAGGTTATTATTGGAACAGGAACCTTTGCCTTGGCCTTAGCTTTTGCTGGAAATGATTTAGTAAATTTCATTGGAGTTCCGATTGCTGCATATCAATCCTATGAGGCTTGGGTGGCTTCTGGAGCTGCAGCTTCTGACTTTAGCATGGGTGTGCTTTCATCTAAAGTGCCAACACCAACTCTATTCTTGATTTTGTCTGGCGGTATTATGGTTTTGACTTTATGGTTATCTACCAAAGCAAAAAAAGTAATGAAAACTGAATTAGACCTTTCGGATCAAAATTCTATTAAAGAGCGTTTTCAACCCAATTTTCTTTCTAAAGTAATTGTAAAAACATTCCAAATAATTGGGAATGGTTTTAATGCGCTTCTTCCAGCAACTTTAAAAAAGAACATCGATATTCAATTTGCGAACACCGAACTTGTTCTTAAAAATCAGAACGACAAAAATGCACCTTCTTTTGACATGCTTCGTGCTTGTGTAAATTTGGTAGTTGCCTCGATATTAATTTCTATTGCAACCTCGTACAAACTTCCTTTATCGACAACATATGTAACCTTTATGGTTGCAATGGGTACTTCCCTTGCCGATCGTGCATGGCAAAGAGATAGTGCTGTTTATCGCGTTGCTGGGGTACTCAATGTAATTGGTGGTTGGTTTTTAACTGCATTCACTGCCTTTGTTGTGTCTGGAATTATTGTAACGCTAATTAAATTAGGTGGGCCTCAAGCCATCGCAATTATACTTTTTATAATCCTATTGATTATTGGTAAAAACTACCTGAAGCACAGAAGCGAAAATGCGGACTTAATCGATCTAGATGGATTAATTAAATCTGAAAGTAGTTCGATCAAAGGCGTTATGGACGAAAGCACAAAGAACGTTATAAAAGTATTTAAGCGTGTTGATAAGGTATATGCTATACTTTCCGAGGGGCTTGCTAAACACGATAAATCACTACTCAAAAAAGGAAAGAAAAACATCAACCGATTAACTGACGATGTTGATGAATTGAGAGAGAATATTTTTTACTTTATCAAAAATCTAGAAGAATCGAGTTTGTCGGCGAGTAACTTCTACATCGTTATCTTGAGTCTAATTCAAGATATAACGGACGACTTGGAGTATATCGTAAAGAAAAGTTACAAGCACGTTAACAACGATCATTCAAAACTAAAGCTAAGTCAAGTTCGCGACTTACAAGAAATTCATGAGCTTACAAATTCTATTTTCCAAGATGCTATGGAGGCTTTTGAAAACAACTCGATTGCTAAACTTGAAAACGTTTTGAACAATCGTTCGA
>JABAZL010000083.1 GCA_018608425.1 Flavobacteriaceae bacterium | reverse complement strand
CTAAAACACACGCCGCAGCGAATGAGTTATTTGAGAGCTCTCGCAATCAATAGCCTTATAAAAGACGCAGTGGCGATCTTTTTAAAGAATGAAGAAGCAATACTTTCGGGAAGTTTTCCACACGCCTTGTTGGATAAAAGTAAATATGCCGCTCAGATTGATGATATCATCTCGCTAAGTGTTGAAAAAGTATATCACTCTCCAGAAGTACTACAAAAAGAGATTGTAGGCTACAAGGTTATTACAACCCTGTTAGAAGCCTTTACCAAAGCTGCTGTTCATGAATTTAAGGGACAGGCAGATGCATATGACCAACTCATTTTACGTTTGGTTCCCAACGGCACCCCTTTTATATCTAACACCCTATACGACACGCTTCTCAATGCGACTTGTTATGTTGCGAGCCTTTCCGATGGAAAAGCAATGGAGCTATCAAAAAAAATGAAATAACGTTTACTTACACCCTATATATGTTACGCTGGATTATTCTCATCATCTTTTTCTCCTTGTTTGGAACCTACGCTTTTCAGGCTTTAAAAACCTTAACACAACAACGCAGCCTTCTGATTTTATACTGGGTAGTAGTTGTATTTGTTTTTGCAAATTTTGCTTACCACAGTATTTACTTTGATCGTCACGAGGGTTTTAATCCTGGCATGAGTTTGGCTTTGGGTTTATTCCTTTCTTTATTCGTCTTTCAAACCCTAATTGTACTCTTCCTGTTTTTTGAAGATATTGTACGAATTCCTCAAGCCTTGTACCGTTTTTTTACTCAAGGAGAAGGGGTTCAAAATTACTTCCCAGATCGCAGAAAATTTATTTCAAAACTAGCCCTTGGAATTGCAGCAGTTCCACTAGCATCTCTTTTGTATGGAATGTACAAAGGAAAGTATAACTATAAGGTTTTACGCTACACCCTTGAATTCGATAATCTCCCAAAAGCGTTTGATGGTTTTACATTAACCCAGATTTCGGACATTCACAGTGGAAGTTTTGACAACAGAGAAAAGGTGTCCTATGGGATGGATTTGATTAATGAACAACAATCGGATGTTATTCTTTTTACGGGTGATATGGTCAACAATAAGGCATCGGAAGTATATCCTTGGATGGATTTGATGACTTCACTCAAAGCTCCGCAAGGAAAATTTTCTATTTTAGGAAATCATGATTATGGAGATTATGTGCAGTGGGACACTGACGAGGCGAAAAAGAAAAACCTCTCAGATTTGATTGAAGCACAAGAAAAAATGGGCTTCAAGGTTTTATTAAACGATGCTCAATTCTTAGAAAAAGACGGCGAGCGTATTGCATTGATTGGTGTAGAAAACTGGGGTAAAGGAGGCTTTAAAAAGGCAGGTGACCTAAATCTAGCGGTTTCGAACGTCAATTCAGAAGATTTCAAAATTTTAATGTCTCATGACCCATCGCATTGGGAGGCACAGGTTATTGAACATCCTTTTCCTTTTGAACTCACGCTAAGCGGACACACGCATGGAATGCAATTTGGGATTGAAATCCCAGGTTGGTTTAAGTGGAGCCCAGTAAAATGGCGTTATAAGCAATGGGCTGGAGTTTATAATCAAGCCAAACAATACCTCAATGTAAACCGAGGGTTTGGTTTTTTAGCTTATCCTGGGAGGGTTGGAATTTGGCCCGAAATAACCGTAATTACCTTAAAATGCTCGCAGAAAGTGGTTTAATAAAAATATCTTAAATTGCATTAAATTTTAAAGACTATTATCCGTGTCAAAATTTGGTGAATTAATAGACGATAATGCCCCGTTACTCCTTGTTTTTTTTCAAGAAGACGCTAACCCTTCCGAAGAGTTTCATCCCGCTTTACGAGATGTCGCTGCTGCTATCGGTGATCAAGGAAAAGTAATTAAAATTGAAACAAACAAAAACACGAAGCTAACGGAAGCACTCCGAGTAAAAGCCATTCCTACCCTTATGATTTATAAAGATGGAGAAATGGTTTGGAGACAAAGTGGTGAGCAAAACGCAAACACATTGATCAGCCTTATGAACGATTATGTAGGCTAATTTTCCTACTCTTCGCCAAACATGCTATCAAACATTGCTAAGGGTTCTATTGCTATAAAAATACGTTTTTCCATATTATCTCTATAGGCATCTGTTTCATGTAAACTCACATACAGCATCAACCTTCTGTAGCCATTGACTTCGTCCATTATGATTTCTTCATAGGCAGTTTGGTCTTCTGGATCCAAACCACTTAATTGCGATAAACGTTTTTCATAAACCGAAGCAATGCTCTCTATTAAAGAACGTCCGGCAATACTATCTCCGCCAATATATAGACCCGCTACAAAATCTTCTTGACTGGTAAAGTAATCATAAGATCCGTATAGGAATTCAAACGGAGCGGTATGATTCTGAAAGGCAACTATTTTAGATGCCATAAACGCTTCATCGTTATTATCAATAATAACTTCAATCAAGGCGCGGTATCGTTCTACTTCAGTTAGTATTTCTTCTCCGAGATCGTATTGAAGATTTAAAGATAGGCTTTCAAAATATTCCAATTGGTCGCGATATTTTTCTGCAATTTGATCGAAAAGTTTGCGCGCATCTTCTGTTGCTCCTACACGATAATATCCCTCGATGAAGGGAGTCAAAAGACTGTAATAACCGAAATAGTCTACCGGCATTTTTTCCAAATTCAAGTCAATGATTTCTTTTGCTTTTTCAAGCTTTCCTTCATCAATCAATACTTCAGCCAAACGCGCCATATTGCTTCTATAAGAAATACTATTTTTTCGAGTTTCTGGATCGTGGTAAATCTCTGGACTATCTGAATTTCCCCATTCCCATTTTTTTACAATTTCGTACATCAAGTCCCCATCCAAACGCCCCATCAAATAGGGATTATTTTTGTTTTTAGGAGTTTTTATTGGAACCAGTTTGTAAACCAAACCTTCTAGTTGCAGATAATTTTTCATCCAAAGATATTCGGAATCATCGTAGCTACCCCCCGTAAAATAGAGTGGTCTTTTCCAGTCGTTGTTTGCCAAAATATCCAACATAATCAACTGGTTTTTGTACAACCCTCCCTTTGGTAAGTCAATATCAATGTAAGGTACAATCAAGTCGCGATCTTTTTCTTTGACTAAGCCACTCTGAATTACATTTTCTACATTGACATTTACACGGATTTTATTTGTTGGGTAAAACACCATCTCTTGAGTCCCCTTTGGATACAGTTCAGGATCTCCACCAGATTTCTGAATGACCCTTTTGTATTTGTTTCGCGGATCGTCGCTGGATACCCAATTCATAAAATCTTTGATATCCCAACGAACACTGTCAATGATCGATTCGTGTTTGGTGTAATCCCGAACCCCATAAGCATATTGTGCATGCTCTAACTGAATATCAATTGCTTCACTAGTGTAGGTTTTGCGTTTCATTTGATCGATATACCAATCCGTAGCAATAAGACTGGTATTGATGGGTCGAACATCCTGACGATACTCTTCAATATCTTGGGCGTACCAAAGTGCAAAAGTATCATTGTCCCCAATAGTAAAAATAATAGCGCCTACATCTTTTTGAATAGAAGCCAAATAAGACTTAGAAATTGATTGTGCGGTATAACGACCAGAACGATCGTGATCATCCCAGTTTTGGACACCCATCAATACAGGTACAGCAAGAAAACAAGCAA
>JABAZL010000113.1 GCA_018608425.1 Flavobacteriaceae bacterium | reverse complement strand
AAAATCTGTAGAAGGTAGTCCTTCGAAAGATGAAATTGGCGAACGTACACCTCCCAGTATACAAACCCATCTTCGGGTAGCTTACAGAGGTATGATGTCGACGTATGGACCAACTCCATTGCATCAAAAAAGTATGGCTTTAGGTAAAAAAATGACCTTGGAGATCGAATCAAAAGTAATGAGTCTTCAAAACGATAAAATCAAACCATTAGAACAAAAATTAAAAGCATTAGGTGCTCCCTACATTCAAGGGCAAGGCATCGAATAAATAATCTAACCCCCTACTAAGCTAGACTCAGTGGGGGGTTTAATTTAAAGCGCTATGACATTCAGGAATATTCAAGGAGTATCGATTGATCCGATTTCGTATACCAAAGCAATGGTAGCCAAATACCCCTATGCTACTATTCACATTGGGACAGATTCTCAAAGCATAGCCAAGCGAACTCTATACGCTACTGTAATTGCCTATCGATTGGGCAACCGTGGAGTACATTATATCGTTCATAAAATTGGCGTACCCAAAATTAAAGATCTGTGGACCCGCCTGTGGAAAGAAACCGAAATGAGTATTGATATTGCTGAGCAAATGAAAAGCAAACTAGATGTTGATATTCAGATTGATATGGATTATAACGAGGATGAAAACTTTAAATCCAATCGATTGGTCAATGCATCCCGGGGATGGGCAAATTCTTTGGGGTATCAAGTCAATATGAAACCCAATATTCAGGTGGCAACTCGAGCTGCGGATCATCATTGTAAATGAATGTTTTTTAGCCTAAAGCTGTCACAAGTAAACACCTTATAACTTCCCATTCTTTTATGTCTTGTAGCTTCAAAAACTGTAAAGGAATATGATATATTTGTTTGTATTCAAAACTATTGATCTCCATTTATGAAGGCATTTATTTTCGATCTTGACGGTGTGCTGGTAGACACCGCTAAATACCATTACATCGCTTGGAAAACGATTGGAACTAGTTTTAATTTCAATCTAACAGAAACTCAAAACGAAGGTTTAAAAGGCATCAGTCGAACCGATTCGCTGGATCTAATGTTGGAGTGGGCGGGAACAAAAGTGAGCTTGGAACAAAAAGAAATTCTTTTGCGCCAAAAAAACGAACATTATTTGGAATTAATTCAAGAAATGGATCGAACTGAAATTCTCCCAGGGGTACTGACTATTCTGAATTTTGCAAAAGAAAATAGTATACCCGTAGCGCTCGGTTCAGCAAGTAAAAACGCCCAATTGATTTTAAAGAAATTAGACTTACTTCCCTACTTTCACAGTATTGTAGACGGAACCCATGTTACGCATTCCAAGCCCAATCCAGAAGTTTTTCTTCTGGGGGCAAAGAATTTGAATACCCCTGCAAATCAATGTGTGGTATTTGAAGATGCCGCTGCTGGGGTAGCCGCAGCCAAAGCCGCACAGATGGTTGCCGTTGGCATTGGTGATCCCATAGAGCTTGCAGCAGCAGATTATATTTTCAATTCTCTTGAATCCATAGATTCGAATCTTCTACAAACGTTAGCAGCTATATAATGATCGGAAAACATTACCTCGAAAACCCTTGGAAAATAATTGAACACGGATGGAGTCCAGAAAACGTAAAATCTTCTGAGAGTTTATTCAGTATCGGAAATGGGGCTATGGGGCAACGCGCCAATTTTGAAGAAGATTATTCTGGATCTAGTTTTCAGGGAAGTTATATTGGTGGGGTTTATTATCCAGACAAAACTCGTGTTGGCTGGTGGAAAAACGGCTATCCAGAATACTTTGCAAAAGTGCTCAATGCGCCCAATTGGATTGGAATCCACATTAAAGTTAACGGTCAAGTCTTAGACCTCAATCGATGTAAAACAATTACCAATTACGAACGTGTGTTGGACATGCAAGCTGGAACATACAGCCGAACATTCCGATGTACACTTCAGGATGAAACCGTACTTCAAATAGAAAGTCTTCGGTTCTTGTCTTTGGATCAAATTAATTTAGGAGCAATTCGCTATACAGTTAAAGTAATTCAAGGAACTGCAGCACTTGAAATAAGTCCTTATCTCGATGCTGGGATTAAAAACCAAGATAGTAATTGGGAAGATCAATTTTGGCAGATCGATGCACTATCAACCGAAGCTGATCGGGCTTTTATTCTTTCGCATACCTTGAAGACAAAGTTTCATGTGTGTACCTATATGGAAACGCAACTTTGGTCAGAAGGTAAACTACTGAATATACCAGCCAAAGCGACAGAAGTAGAGCATAAAACAACCCTGACTTATACCCTCCCTCTATCTGAAAATAATAGCGTTAGCCTCATAAAATATGGCGGCTATGTTAGTGATCGGAATTATCCAAAAGAGCATCTGAAACAACAAGCACAAAAGGAACTCGAAAAAGCAAGTGAAGTTGGGTTTGATATTTTGCTTGAAAAGCAGACAAACGAATGGGCAAATATATGGGAACGTGCCGACATACAAATTGGTGGGGATGTGAAAGCCCAACAGGCAATTCGATTCAATATTTTCCAACTCAACCAAACCTATACCGGAAATGATGCTGGTCTAAACATCGGCCCCAAAGGATTTACGGGAGAAAAATACGGCGGAAGTACCTATTGGGATACTGAAGCTTATTGTATTCCCTTTTATATGGCGACCAAAAAACAAGAAGTAGCTCGCAATCTATTGGCATATCGGTATCAACAGCTCGATCGCGCAATAGAAAATGCCGTTAAACTCGGCTTTACTTCTGGTGCTGCACTCTACCCTATGGTTACTATGAATGGCGAAGAATGTCATAACGAATGGGAAATTACTTTTGAAGAAATTCACCGAAACGGTGCCATTGCGTTTGCAATATTCAATTACGAACGCTACACTGCCGATACTTCCTACATTCCCGAAATGGGCTTGGAAGTATTGATCGGTATCAGTCGTTTTTGGGCACAGCGATTTAACTTTTCTAAAGATAAAAACGCCTATGTTATGTTAGGTGTAACTGGACCAAATGAGTACGAAAACAATATCAACAACAATTGGTATACAAATTATATAGCCCAGTGGTGTTTAGAATATACCGCCAAACAAGTAGCTCGAATTCGCAATGAATTTCCAAATGATTATAAACGTATCACTGCCAAAACCAAAATAGACACAGTCGAAGTAGAGCAATGGAAAAACATGGCCTCACAGATTTACTTTCCTTACGATGATGACAAGCAGGTTTTTTTACAACAAGACGGCTTTCTAGACAAAGAACTTACGCCAGTAGTTGATCTAAACACAAGCGAACGGCCCATAAATCAGCATTGGTCATGGGATCGTATTTTACGTTCTCCTTACATTAAACAAGCCGATGTGTTACAAGGTTTTTACTTGTTTGAAAACCAATTTGACTTGAAAACATTGGAACGTAATTATGACTTTTACGAACCTTTAACCGTACACGAATCGTCTTTGTCTCCCTGTGTTCACTCCATTTTAGCTTCTCGCTTAGGAAAAGAAGAACAAGCCTATGCTTTTTACCTAAGAACAGCGCGTTTGGATTTGGATGACTATAATGCTGAAGTTGAAGAAGGTTTACACATCACCAGTATGGCAGGAACTTGGATGAGTATTGTGGAAGGTTTTGCGGGAATGCGAATCGTAGATGATCAACTTTCTTTTCGTCCGCGATTACCCAAGGCAT
>JABAZL010000026.1 GCA_018608425.1 Flavobacteriaceae bacterium | reverse complement strand
TAAAATATAAAGATGTTAAAAAGAAGGTCATTCGCTTTTCGTTCCTTTCGAACACAGCGTGTGGCCTTTTTTTTATTTTTAGTATTGATTGGTTTTCAGATTTATCTAGATCGTTACACCCTTGAAAAAGATGCAATGGATATCCTTGCTTTTGATGCTGCCTTGCAAGAACAGATAGATTTAGTAAAACTACAAAAGCAACAGCCCCGTATTTTTCCCTTCAACCCCAACTACATTTCACTTTCAAAAGGATATCAGCTGGGACTTTCTGTAAAAGAAATTGAACGCCTTCATCTGTATCGAGACTCTGGAGAGTTCATCAATTCTGTCGCAGCATTTGAGCAAATTACCCAAGTAACTCCAAGCTGGATAAAACAGTACAGTCCTTATTTTAAATTCCCCGATTGGGTGACTACTCAGACTGAAAAAACAAAGAGACCAAAATCCATCGAAGTAAAGGACTTGAATACTTCTTCAGCAAGAGATTTGACTCAAGTCCGTGGAATTGGAGAAGTGCTTTCCAAGCGGATTGTTAAATACCGAACGCGTTTACAGGGTTTTGATGAGCTTGACCAACTCTATGAAGTATATGGTTTAGATTCTTTAGTCGTCGAGAAAGTAAAGCGTCAGTTTAAATTAATAACAAAGCCAGAGCGTGTTAAGATACCAATCGCTGAGGTTACAATGGAGGCACTTTTAAGGATACCGTATTTGAGTAAATCTGAGGCAAAAAAGATCATTGGATTACGAACACGGAACCAAAATTTAAGTTTTGAAAACCTTCGATCTGAACCCGGTTTCGATTCCTTGAAAATAGAAAGATTAGCACTATATTTGCAGTAAATATTATATTTATGAATCCAACTGCTTTCTCTTATGAGACATCAGAATCGTTAGATTTAATAGCTGACTCAGCTCGAGATTTTGCGTTACAGTATATAAAACCCCACGTTCGAGAATGGGATGAATCTCAACATCTACCGATGGACGTTTTACGCAAGGCAGGTGCTCTAGGTTTTTTAGGTGTGCTAATTCCTGAAGAATATGGAGGTTCTGGTTTGGGCTATCACGAGTACATTGCTGTAATTGAACAAATTTCTATTGTAGATCCGTCAATCGGACTATCTGTAGCGGCACACAATTCACTTTGTGCAAATCACATCTATCTTTTTGGTAACGAATCACAACGTTCCAAATGGCTTCCTAAGCTTACTTCTGGCGAGCATATAGGTGCTTGGGGGTTGACCGAACACAACACAGGTTCTGATGCTAAAGGGATGAATACAACTGCAAAGAAACAGGGAGATTCATGGGTGCTTAATGGAACTAAGAATTTTATTACACACGGAAAAAGTGGACACATTGCTGTAGTTGTTGCGCGTAATGGCGAAAAAGGAGATAGCAGGGGAATGACTGCATTTGTAATAGAACGAGGAACTCCAGGTTTTGGTTATGGTAAAAAGGAAGATAAATTAGGAATGCGTGCTTCGGAAACTGCTGAAATGGTTTTTGATAACTGCATTATTCCTGACGAAAACAGATTAGGCGAAGTAGGAGAGGGGTTCATTCAATCCATGAAGATATTAGACGGAGGTCGTATTTCAATTGGTGCACTTTCTTTAGGAGTTGCCAAGGGGGCATACCAAGCAGCACTGCAATACTCGAAAGAGCGGAAGCAATTTGGACAACCGATCAGTTCTTTTCAAGGAATTTCGTTTAAACTAGCAGAAATGGCTACCGAAATAGAAGCATCTGAATTGTTGTTGCATAAGGCTGCATTCGATAAGATTCAGGGTAAGAATATTACCAAGATCGGAGCAATGGCAAAGATGTATGCATCAGAAGTATGTGTGAAAGTTACAAGCGAAGCGGTGCAGATTCATGGAGGCTATGGATTCACAAAAGACTATCCCGTTGAAAAGTTTTATCGCGATGCAAAGCTTTGTACCATTGGCGAAGGAACTACAGAAATACAGAAATTAGTGATCTCAAGAGAACTCTTGAGAGATTAAATAAATAAAAATTAGATTTATCTCAAAGGTTGTTTATCTTTGCGATCTATTTTAACGAAAGGAGGTGCATTATTATGTTAATTATACCAATTAAAGAAGGTGAGAATATCGATAGAGCTTTAAAGCGCTACAAACGAAAATTTGATAAAACTGGTGGCATGCGTCAATTACGCGCACGAAAGCAGTTTGCTAAACCTTCTGTCAAGAACAGAGTCAAAATTCAAAAAGCACAATACATTCAAAAATTAAGAGACTCAGAAAGTCTATAGTTTTTAATTGCTGCAAAAAAACAAACGTTGTTGTTTAAAGTTTTATAACTTTGAGTAACAACGTTTTTTTATGTCTATACCCCGCTATATCGAGTATATAACTTTTGAACGTAAATATTCGTCCCATACCCAACTCGCTTATTCTAAAGACTTACAAAGTTTTCAGCAATTTTGTCAAGAAACTTTCGAGGAACAAGACATCGATCAACTCCCCTATACAATTATACGTTCTTGGATTATAGCTCTTGTCGATCAGGGAAAAAGTAACCGAACGGTAAACCGTAAAATTTCTGTACTTCGGTCGTATTACAACTTCTTACTTCGAACCGAGATTATCACAGTTTCTCCTCTACGAAAACACATACCATTAAAAGAAACAAAGAAGGTGCATATTCCTTTTTCAGAAAAAGAAATGGCAACCCTTTTAGAAGGGAATCATTTTGAGGATAGCCGTAAAGGGGTGCTACAAAAAACAATCATTGAGCTCTTATACGCTACCGGAATGAGACGCGCCGAACTCATAGCACTAAAGAGTAGTGATGTTTCTTTTGACACTGCAACACTTCGAGTTCTTGGAAAACGCAACAAAGAACGCTTGATACCAATTATAAGTACTCTGGCAACTACACTTCAAGAATACCAAAAGCTCGCTGAGCAAAACCCAAATTTTGAACACAACAGTTTTTTTATTCAATCAGAAAAAGGAGGAAAAGTGTCCGAGAATTTTGTTTACAAAACCGTAAATGATTATATTAGTTTAGTATCAACAAAGGTTAAAAGAAGCCCTCATATGTTACGGCATAGTTTTGCTACTCATTTGCTCAATAAAGGGGCAGACTTGAATGCTGTAAAAGAACTTTTGGGACATGCTTCTTTGGCAGCTACACAAGTTTATACGCATACCAGTATTGATAAAATGAAAAAAGTGTACGCTCAAGCCCACCCCCGTGGTACCGAAAAATAGTTTTAATTTAAAACCCTCAACTATGACAATCAACATCCAATCCATCAATTTTACAGCAGACGGAAAACTAATTGACTTCGCAAAGAAGAAAATTGAGAAGCTAGAACAGTTTTACGATAAGATTTTAAGTGCTGAAGTTGTCTTTAAAGTAGAGAATGCATCGGATCGGATTAACAAATTTGCTGAGATTAAACTGAGAATCGTAGGAGATGATGTAATTGTCAAGAAAACATGTAAAACCTTCGAAGAAGCTATTGATTTGAATGTCAGGGCAGCAGAGCGTATTTTGAAAAAACATAAAGAAACTTCAGATAATTAATGATTTTTTTGTGCAAATCATTTGAATCAAAAAAAATAAATATCTACATTTGCACACCGTTCGAAAGAACGTGGTTTTATACCAATAAAAGCCGATGTAGCTCAGCTGGCTAGAGCAGCTGATTTGTAATCAGCAGGT
>JABAZL010000126.1 GCA_018608425.1 Flavobacteriaceae bacterium | reverse complement strand
TATAATCTGCGAAAAAAAAACTTCATAATCAATAGCAAATGGACTTTTTTTTTAAAAAAAAAGTGTTAATATTTGTATTATAATTATCGGATGATAATACACCAACAAAACTACTTCTATTTACCTTAATGCAAAAGACTGCTCAATCTTCTTGGAACAACTGTCTGACCTTTATACAGGACAACATTCAACCACAAGCATACAAAACTTGGTTTGAGCCAATAACACCCATAAAACTAACAGATAAATCCTTAAGTATTCAAGTGCCTAGTAAGTTCTTTTACGAATGGCTAGAAGAGCACTATGTAAAACTACTCAAGATAGCTCTTACCCAAGAGTTAGGTGAAGATGCACGTTTGGTCTACGTAATCAAAATGGAAAATACTCTTGGAAGTAAGCAGCCTTTTACAGAAAGTATACCCAGTTCTCAACAATCACGAGTTTTAGCTCAAAATGTTGAAGCACCGATAAGCTCTCTTAATGCTGAGCTAAAAAATCCTTTTATAATCCCTGGGATTCGAAACCTACAAATTGAATCTCAACTCAATCCAAATTATAATTTCCAAAATTTCTTAGAAGGTGATTCTAACCGATTAGCACGTTCAGCAGGATTAGCTGTTGCAAACAAACCCGGTGGAACCTCGTTCAACCCGCTACTCATTTTTGGAAATGTTGGTTTAGGGAAAACACATATAGCTCATGCTATAGGGGTTCAGATAAAAGAAAAATATACCGACAAGACCGTTCTCTACATATCAGCCGAAAAATTTACTCAACAGTACATCGAATCGGTTAAGAAAAATACTAGAAACGATTTCATACACTTCTATCAAATCATTGATGTTCTAATCATCGATGACGTACAATTCTTATCTGGTAAAACAGGTACACAAGATGTATTCTTCCACATATTCAATCATCTGCATCAAAACGGAAAGCAAGTAATCCTTACTTCGGACAAAGCTCCAGTTGATATGCAAGACATTGAGCAACGCTTACTCTCTCGTTTCAAATGGGGGCTTTCTGCTGAATTACAGCAACCTGATTTTGAAACTCGTATTTCGATTCTAAAAAACAAACTCTATCGAGACGGTGTAATCATCGAAGAACCGATTATTGAGTATGTTGCAAAAAACATTAAATCGAACATCCGAGAACTCGAAGGAGCTATCATTTCATTAATTGCACAATCCTCTTTCAATAAAGTTGAAATCACACTTGAATTGGCTAAAGAGATTGTTGAGAAATTTGTGAAGCATACCAAACGAGAAGTTTCTATAGACTACATCCAAAAAGTAGTGTCGGAATACTTCCAAATGGATGTTGAAACATTACAATCTAAAACTAGGAAGCGTCACATTGTACAAGCAAGACAGTTAGCAATGTACTTTGCAAAGAAGTATACCAAGGCTTCTTTAGCAAGTATTGGAAGTCAAATTGGAAAACGGGATCATGCAACGGTTTTACATGCCTGTAAAACCGTTGACAACCTGACGTTTACTGATAAACAATTCAGAAAATACGTCGAAGATCTTAATCAAAAGTTAACCCTATAACTTTTCTTTTAGATGAAAAAAGGTAATGTACTTATGGTTTGCCTTGGAAACATCTGCCGATCACCACTTGCACATGGAATCTTTGAACATCTCAGTAAAGACTTATCAATAACAGTAGATTCAGCTGGAACAGCAAACTATCATACTGGAAATGCTCCAGACCCAAGAAGTATTAAAACCGCTGCAGCAAAAGGAATCAATATTGCAAATCAAAAAGCGCGACAATTCATCGCCGCAGACTTTGATGCTTTTGATTATATTTTTGTGATGGATCAAGAGAATTTAAACAATGTTCTAAAATTGGCTGAAACAGAATTGGGTCGCAATAAAGTTCGCCTTTTGTTAGGATCAGATGAAGTAGAAGATCCTTATTATGGAGGAGATCATGGGTTTGAAATTGTATTCGATAAAATTGAAAAAGCCTGTAAAAATATCATAGAATCATGGAATCAGTAGACCAAGCTGTAGAAAAGGGTATTTTATATCTAATCCCATCCCCTTTAGGAGAAAATGCGCCAATGGAGGTATTACCGTTGACGGTTCGGAAAGTAATTGAAGAGGTTACACATTTTATTGTTGAAAATGAAAAAGATGCAAGACGATTCATCAAAAGAATCAATCCAAAAAAGGATCAAAGCAGTTTACAACTGTACCCATTAAACAAGTTCACTTCACCAGAGGAAATCCTAACTTACCTGGACCCTATTCAAGAGGGTATTACCATGGGTGTTATTTCTGATGCTGGATGCCCAGGTGTGGCAGATCCTGGAGCAGAGATCGTCAAAATGGCGCATCGTAAGAATATAGTAGTCCGACCTTTGGTAGGACCATCTTCAATCTTACTTGCCTTGATGAGTTCGGGTTTGAATGGGCAAAATTTTGCGTTCAATGGGTATCTTCCCATTGATAAGTCAAAGCGGCAAAAAGAAATTAAAAAATTAGAGAAAAAATCATACGACTACAACCAGTCGCAACTCTTTATTGAAACTCCCTATCGCAACGATCAATTACTTCAAGATTTACTCAAAATACTAGATCGGAATACAGAAGTATGTGTTGCTTGTGATATTTCTCTTCCTACCGAATACATAAAGACGTTTACTGTGCAGCAATGGAAAAAAATAAAGCTGGATCTTCATAAACGTCCTGCTATATTCATCATTCACAAAGATCCCTTATCGGTATAGCTTTTGACTATTGATCCAACGATGATAGGCTCTACTATTACGAAGATGCTGACGGTAGCTACTAGCAAACGTATGGTAACCTGGTTGTTTGGGATTTGCAACAAAGTATAAGTACTTATGCGAATCTGCCTGCAATACTGCATCAATTGCGTTGATATCGGGCATTGTAATTGGGCCTGGGGGAACACCTTTGTTTTTGTAGGTATTGTATGGAGATTTAATTCTCAGGTCTTTTCTTAACACCCGTCGGATAATCGTATCGAAGTTTTGATATTTATCTTTAAGCGCATAAATAACTGTAGGATCTGCTTCTAATCGCATACGTTTACGCAAACGATTTAAGTAAACCCCAGCAACCTTACTTCGTTCTTCTACCTGTACAGTTTCCTTTTGAACAATTGCTGCAAGCGAAATAACTTCTTCCGGTGTCAATCCAATAGCCACGGCTTGTTCTAAACGTTTGGAATTCCAAAAACGTTTATATTCTTTGAGCATACGGTTCCTGAATTTTTCAGCAGAAGTATTCCAAAAGACTTCATAGGAATTAGGGAGATACATGGCGAGTGCTGTTTTTTGGTTAAAACCATTGGCTTCTAAAAATTCAGAATCTCGAAAAGTATTGAGCAAAGACAAACTATCTGCCTCGATTTGCTCCGCTATGCGTCCGGCTAAATTCTCCAAACGTTCTTGATTATTAAACACCACCTTTATGGGCGTATTTTTTCCTCGTAAAACGTTTACAATTTCATGATTATTCAGTCCCTTTTTTAGCACAAACTTCCCTCCTTTAATAAGCTCCGAATATCCTTTTTTACGAGCTGCGAGTTGAAAGTCATCTGTCGATATCAGCAGATTTTCAAGTTCTAAAACAACATCCTGAAAACTAAAATCATTTCCAATAAACACATAAGATTCCGAGTTAGAGAATGCTGTATTGGGCTTAAAAAACACACGGTAGAAAGTGTAGGTAAAATAGCCTCCTACAGCCATTCC
>JABAZL010000040.1 GCA_018608425.1 Flavobacteriaceae bacterium | reverse complement strand
AGTAAGACAACAGCAATATACACAAGGGTATTTACGCAAGAAATTGGGGAAATAAAAATCCTTTCGATGATTTTTATAAAACAGAAAGTTCAACAATATGCCGATTTGGGGTGTATTGTTGAACAAAACGTAAAACATAAAAGAAAAAAACACACCAAAGGTGTGCATATACGCTAGTTGTAAGCAAGCAAAAAAACATCTAATGAATAGAAAATTAATAAGTTCAGGTTCTAAATTTGAAAAAGAAATAGGTTACTCAAGAGCTGTTATTGATGGTAACTGGATATTTGTATCTGGGACAACTTGATATAATTATGGATTTGTGGGATATGGAATTAGACTCGGAAGTAAATATGTATCAATATACAACATGAATGGAAATAAGGGACTTGCGATTGAATTAAGTAACGGATAGAAATTTGTTATTGGAACTCTAAAAGAAATGGAATTGAAAAATGTTACGGGAAAAATGCCAGTTGCTAACTTAAGATGGTTATAAATCAACTTAAAAACGCTTAAAAAAAAAGCCCTTTATCTAAACAGATAAAGGGCTTCTATATAATATTAGAGTTGTTCTAATCGTTAAACAAGTCATGCCCAGCCATCAACTGATGTACTTCCTTCCCGATCGCTTTCAAAGCAGCTTCATCTTCTGGAGCTTGCATCACACGATCAATAAGGTCAACAATCGTTTCCATATCTGCTTCTACCAATCCACGGGTTGTGATTGCAGCAGTTCCCACTCGAATCCCAGAGGTTACAAAGGGAGACTTATCGTCAAACGGTACCATGTTTTTATTGGTTGTAATTTCTGCTTTCACTAATGCTAGTTCAGCATCTTTCCCGGTAATGTTCTTGTTTCGTAGGTCAATCAACATCATGTGATTGTCTGTACCTTCAGAAATTAGTTTGTAACCCCGAGAAACAAATGCTGCTGCCATAGCCGCTGCATTCTTCTTTACACGGTGCATATAGTCCTTAAACGAAGGTTGTAGACATTCTCCAAAGGCAATGGCTTTAGCTGCAATAACGTGCTCTAAAGGCCCTCCTTGATTTCCTGGAAAAACAGCCATATCCAATAGATGCGACATTTTACGAACCGTTCCGTTTTTGAGGGTAATTCCAAATGGGTTATCAAAATCTTGTCCCATCAAAATTAGCCCTCCACGAGGTCCACGGAGGGTTTTGTGCGTTGTAGTAGTAACTACGTGGCAATGTGGTATTGGATTGCTTAAAATACCCGTAGCAATCATTCCTGAAGGGTGTGAAATATCGGCTAAAAGAAAAGCACCAACCTCATCGGCAATGGCTCTGAATTTAGCGAAATCAATATCCCGAGAATAAGCCGATGCACCAGCAATAATCATTTTGGGTTGTACTTCTTTAGCAATCGCTAAGATATTGTCATAATCTAAACGACCAGTTTCTTCTTGAACACCATAAAAATGAGCTTCGTATAAACGTCCAGAAAAGTTAACAGGCGACCCGTGTGTTAGGTGACCTCCATGTGAAAGATCAAAGCCTAAGATTTTATCTCCGGGCTTTATAAATGCGTGAAAAACTGCCGTATTGGCTTGAGAACCTGAGTGAGGCTGCACGTTGGCGTAAGCAGCTCCAAAAAGTTCTTTAGCACGATCGATTGCGAGTTGTTCAATTTTATCTACTACTTCGCAGCCACCGTAGTAACGCTTTCCGGGGTAACCCTCAGCGTACTTGTTGGTCAAGATAGATCCAGTTGCCTCCATAACGGATGGGCTCGTGAAATTTTCTGATGCAATTAGCTCAATTCCATTCAGCTGTCTCGCTTCTTCTTCTTTAATCAAATCAAAAATAATAGTATCTCTTTGCATAATATAAAATTAAGGCACAAAAATACACATTTGACTTGTTATAATATACCCAAAAAGCACTTTTCAAAAAAACTTATTAAGGATGCAATGAACAATGGGAGAAAGTATTAGAATTCTTCCCAAAAATTAGTCGTAAACTCCTTGTGATATTTGGGCAATACGTCATTTTTCTCTTCAATGGCTTGGAAGGCTTCTTCCGTGAGTGACTCATGATCGAAAACACGTAATTCGTACTGATCTATGGAGACCATGGCTAAATCCAAACGAAAAGAAATTTCATTCTGCTTCCTTCTTCCTTTCACAAATTTATTTTTTTCAATGAATTTCAGCGGACGGTCTACCCCTATTTCAGAGCCCGAAGTCATTTGTAGATATGACAAAGCATATTTATTATTTGCATTCTTTGAAAAGATCATCCGTCCAGACTTTAGGTTTTCATTGTATGAAACGCCTAAAAGTTTCAATTTAAAAAGGGATTTTACATTGTTAAAATCAAGTCGGGTAACCGCAAAATCCTCAGCATTGATGTACAAAGTACCTTCAAAATCCTCTCCTCCTTTGGGTTTATAGGTAATGACATAAGTCAAATCGCTTCCTTCAAAGGTCAATTCAGGTTCTGAGAAAACATATCGATTCGGTTTTTGAATACAATTCAGCTCTGCTTTTTTAGTAAAAAACAATTCAGAGTATAGTTCTGCGATTCTTTGTTTTTTTTGTGACGCAAAATTATTTTTCCACTTTAATTTATTTTCTGCACGCTTCTTCTCAAATTCTTTCAGTGCCTCTAAGTTTGTGCTATCAACTTCTTTTTCTAAACCATCAACATCTATTTTCCCTCCAAAAATACCAGAACGTACTTTAAAGTAAGAATCAGTTTTTACATTGTCGCGCAAAACCGTTTCAATACGTTGATTAAGAGATTTCATCAAATCATTTCCTTTGTCATAGGTTTGGCGTGCCTTGAGTAAATTTATTTTTTGGTTATCTTCCTGAAAATCACCACCATAATTACACAAAGTTTCGATTGTGTACTCATTCGATCTTGGCATATTGGTTAAAAAACTATCCACTAGCTTTCGGTTTAATTCCGGTATGGATGTTTTGTATTTGTTGATGTCCAGCTTCTTTGTATTCTGAGTGTAATACTCTCTAAGAAACAAGCGTTTCTTGCTATAATCTGTAGAATAATTCGATTCCAATCGTTCTTGAACAAGGTCAATGATTTTTTCTGAGGTATAGCTTTTATTCGTTAAAATCACATTGTCTAGAGCAATTGCTTGGGGCATTACGTAAAGAATGCTGTCTTGCAATTGTTTCAGTCCTACCGCAAGACCATCGTAGCCCAACGAAGAAACAAAAAGAGAATCATTTACTTCCACCTGTTCTGGTAAGAGTTCGAAAAAACCTATTTCATCTGTAATTAATCCCTTATTATTTGAAAAGTGTACCGTAGCAAAAGGAATTGGTTCAAGACTTAAGGAGTCAACAATTTGAACTTGTTTGGACTGTGCTTGAAGATTCAATACACCAAACAAAAAAATTAGGTAGGGAAAGTAACGCATAGGGGTGTTTTTACACAAAAGTAATCTATGAATGTATTGTAGTATATGTTTTTAACAGAAAATTAAATCGACATTTTATAAGCTTCTTTCAACCAATCATTCAACTCTTGATCAATTTCTGCTGCAGTTGTTATTCGAACCCTATGCGTACACATAGCTCCGAAAGGACCTGAGTTTTCGAGGCGATCTGTCAAAGGCTTTCCTTTGAGTTTTAACCCCAAATCAATTCGTGTTTTGGTAGCCGGTTTAACTAAGGCAAATTGTCGTTTACGAATAAAGCTAACACTGTCTTTTTTAGGCGAAACCTTAATGTCATTCCCAAAAGAAAGTATAC
>JABAZL010000165.1 GCA_018608425.1 Flavobacteriaceae bacterium | reverse complement strand
TGCTTTATTGAAGGATTAAAAGGCTGTTAAAAAATTTCTTCCTAGGCAAAATTATAGTAGGTTTGAAGCATGAAATTCGATTGGAAAATCTTCGGCTTTTTACTACCTATTTTTTTTAGTTCCTCTACTTTAACAGGGCAAAATTTTGAGATCAAACCTCAAACCTATGAAATCGAAGGGAACAAAGAATCACTCTTACTACCCAAAAAAGATCCAAACGCCCTCCCAGACTATCTTCAGAAAGAGTTTTTTAAAAACACGCCGAATCTAGACGATCAAAACGATCATTTTGATCGCCCAGAAATAGACATGAGTAATCAGGAAACTTTTGTTGATCCAGGAGATTACTATCTCAATAAGCTACGAACTCCAGAAAACGAACGGAATCCTGTTGATTTTAAAGTTGATCAATATCTAGGGGATTTTAAAAGTAATGCGCCTTTTGTTCAGGTCATCTTTAGAGATCATGAAGCTCAGGATGGGGATCGTGTTCGGATTTTATTTAACGAACGCGAAGTTGAAGCTAATGTACTCTTAGAGCAACGTTTTAAAAGACTCAATGTAGATCTACTATCTGGTTTCAATAAAATTGAATTCATAGCTCTCAATCAAGGTGACTCTGGCCCCAATACTGCCGAAATTCGAGTGTATGACGACCAAGGCGGGTTAATCATGGCAAATCAATGGAACCTAGCTACAGGCACCAGAGCCACTTTAATTGTAGTAAAAGATTAGCTGTTTATTACTTTCAAATAAAAAGCAACAAAAATATTACATTAGTTGCTTATAAAACTTAATTCTTACGTAATGAAAAATAATATACATCTAATAGTAAGCACCTTTGCTATTGGCTTGATTCTAGTGGGATGTGCTCCCAAAACCGAAAAAGCAACCGGAATTGATCTTTCCTTAATGGATGCAACCGTGCGTCCTCAAGATGATTTTTACAACTATGTCAATGGAACTTGGATGGAGAATGCAGAAATTCCAGACGACAGAACCCGCTGGGGTAGTTTCGATGAACTTCGAGAGAAAACAGATGCCGATGTTCTTGCATTATTAAAAGAAGCTGCGGCTAAAGAACAGGATGAAACTTCGGATGAAGGAAAAGCAGTTTTACTTTTTAAACTCATAACAGATACCATCAAAAGAGATGCTGATGGAATAAATCCACTGAAACCTTTTTTAAACCAAATCGATCAAATTGCTTCTCTAGAAGATGTACAAAATTATTTGATTAAAACTCAGCCTTACGGCAGTGGTGGAATTTTTGGGTTTTATGTTTCTTCTGACGCAAAAGACAGCGACAAAAATGTACCTCATGTTTATGCAGGACCTTTGGGTATCGAGCGTGATTACTACGTAAAGGATGATGAAGATTCTAAAAAAGTAAAAGCACAGTACGAAACGCATGTAGCCCGTATGTTGGGCTTTTTGGGTACAGATGAAACAGAGTCTGCAGCTTTGGCAGCAACCGTTGTTGCCTTGGAAACTCAAATGGCTGCAGCTCGATTAGACAAAGTAGAACGTCGTGATCCGGCTAAGCGTTATAATCCTACCGCAATGGAAGGCTTACAAAGTTTGGTGTCTTCCGTTAACTGGAATGCATACTTTAACGGCATTGGTGCAAAAGGCTTAGAGGAGATAATCGTTACTGACCTTGGTTATTTTACTGCTCTAAATGGTTTATTAAAAGGCAACAGCATAGCCGATTGGAAAGCCTATTTAAAATGGACTCTAGTAGACCAAGCAGCAAGCGAATTGACTACTGAAATGGAAACGGCAAATTGGGATTTTTATTCTAAAACACTTCGCGGTGCTAAAGCCCAAAGACCCTTCGAAAAAAGAGCGCTATCGCGTGTAAACAGAAGTTTAGGTCAACCTCTTGGAAAATTATATGTAGCGGAAAAATTCCCTCCAGCTGCCAAAGAACAAATGAAAGAGTTGGTTGGTAATTTGATTAAAGCCTACACCACTCGTATCAATAATTTGGAGTGGATGGATGCTTCAACCAAAGAAAAAGCCATTGAAAAACTTGAAAAAACAACAGTAAAAGTTGGGTATCCTGATCAGTGGGAAGACTACAGTGCTTTAACACTAAATGGTGCCGATGGAACTGTTTCTTATTTTGGAGCAATGCTCAATATTGCACGTTTCAATTTCAACAAGGATCTAGAGGATCTTAAAAAACCTGTGGATAAAAGCAAATGGTATATGTCACCTCAGACTGTAAATGCATATTACAACCCACCCTATAATGAAATTGTATTTCCTGCTGCAATTTTACAACCTCCATTCTTTGATTTCAAAGCAGATGCTGCAGTGAATTATGGTGGAATTGGCGGCGTAATTGGTCACGAAATATCACATGGATTTGATGATAGCGGAGCAGATTATGATGCCGATGGAAATTTAAAAAACTGGTGGACAGAAGCAGATTTGACAGAATTTAATCGTTTAGGTGATAATTTAGCTACTCAATATAGTGCAATCGAAGTACTCCCAGAAACCTTCATCAACGGAAAGTTTACCTTGGGTGAAAACATTGGAGACGTTGGTGGAATTCATGCCTCATATGATGCATTGAAACTACATTTCGATACACATGGAAAACCAGAACCAATCGATGGATTCTCTGCCGAAGAACGTTTTTTCCTTTCTTGGGGAACCATTTGGAGAGCAAAAATAAGAGATGAGGCACTAAAAAACCAAGTGAAAACAGATCCACATTCTCCTGGAATTCAACGTGCTATGCAACCGCTTAAAAATATGGATGCATTCTACGCTACTTTCGATGTGAAAGAAGGAGATGCAATGTATTTGAAACCAGAAGATCGCGTATATATTTGGTAAAAAATATTATCTATTTTCTATGAAAGCCAAGGCATATGTCTTGGCTTTTTTTATCTTTAAACATCATGGATTTACTCGCTTCTTTACTTCAACAATTGATCAGCTCCATTGAGTTGGTCATGTTTTTCTTAGTTATCGGGGGAGGACTCTTTCTACTCTTTCAAATAAGAGCCAAACCCTTGCTCTTAATAAAAACATCCTTCCAATTACTTTTCAGTAAAGAAGGTGGAGCAGGTATTTCTCGATTTCAAGCCTTATCGGCTGTATTAGCATCCACCGTTGGCTTAGGGAATATTTCTGGAGTCGCAATTGCTATCTACATGGGTGGCCCTGGTGTTATGCTATGGATGTGGGTGACTGCAATTATCGGTGCAATTATTAAATTTTACTCCTGTACTCTTGCAGTGTTGTATCGCGAAAAGGAAGATGACGGAAGCCCGCTAGGTGGTCCAATGTATTATATGAAAATTGCCTTACCAAAATTCGGGAAACCTTTTGCTGTTTGGTTTTCAATTGCCGGCTTATTCGGTGTACTCCCCGCTTTTACCGCCAATCAACTTACACAAACTCTAGTAAGCGTAATTGATCCTAATCAATATATCGATCTTGGAGTTTTGAATTGGAAGATTGTCATAGGTCTAATCTTGGCATTACTAAGTGCGTTTGTAATCTTAGGCGGGCTAAAGAAAATAGTAGAAGTTACCTCCATGCTCGTTCCAATAATGGTGGGACTTTATTTTGGTATAGGAGTTAGCATGTTGGCCATGAATGCCGAAGCAATAATTCCTGCCTTACAGCAGATTTTTAGCGAAGCCTTTTCTGTACACGCAGCGGCAACAGGTGGCTTTTGGGCTTTGGTGATTTTGGGCGTTCGCCGTGCCGTATTTTCCAACGAAAGTGGTATTGG
>JABAZL010000070.1 GCA_018608425.1 Flavobacteriaceae bacterium | reverse complement strand
AACCTTTGGAATTATTTCACATCCCGATGCTGGTAAAACTACACTGACTGAAAAACTACTCCTTTTTGGAGGCGCTATTCAGGAAGCTGGGGCTGTAAAATCGAATAAGATCAAAAAAGGGGCTACGAGTGATTTTATGGAAATCGAACGTCAGAGAGGAATCTCGGTTGCAACTTCGGTTCTTGCATTTATATATAAAGACAAAAAGATAAACATCCTTGACACACCCGGTCACAAGGATTTTGCAGAAGACACCTTCAGAACACTAACTGCCGTTGACAGTGTCATTGTTGTTGTCGATGTTGCCAAAGGAGTGGAAGAACAAACCGAAAAACTGGTTGAAGTGTGTCGCATGAGAAGTATTCCGATCATTGTATTCATCAACAAGTTGGACCGTGAAGGAAAAGATTCGTTTGACTTATTGGACGAGATCGAGGCCAAGTTAGGCTTACGGGTTACCCCACTCTCCCACCCAATTGGAATGGGCTATGATTTTAAAGGAATTTATAACATCTGGAATAAAAATGCAAAACTGTTTTTGGAAGACGACAAACAATCTAAAAACAATACCGTTTCTTTTGACTCACTTGAAGATTCGGAACTAGAGCGCCTGATTGGTTCTGCTTCACTCGAAACCCTTAAGGAGGAATTGGATTTAGTCGATGGTGTATACCCTCCTTTTTCGCAAGAAGAATATTTAGCAGGAACCTTACAACCTGTGTTCTTTGGCTCTGCTTTAAATAATTTTGGCGTGCAAGAGCTATTGGATTGTTTCATTGACATTGCCCCTGCTCCCTTAGAAAAACAGGCAGAAGAGCGTTTGATCAAACCCGATGAGAAAGCTTTTAGCGGTTTTGTTTTTAAAATACACGCCAATATGGATCCCAATCACCGAGATCGCTTAGCTTTCATTAAAATCGTTTCTGGCACTTTTGAACGGAACACACCTTACCTCCATGTTCGAAATAACAAAAAAGTAAAATTCTCAAGTCCCAATGCCTTTTTTGCTGAACGAAAAGAGATTGTTGACATTTCTTTTCCCGGAGATATTGTCGGGTTACATGATACTGGGAATTTTAAAATTGGGGACTCCTTAACTTCTGGAGAACAAATACACTTCAAAGGGATCCCAAGCTTTTCTCCTGAGCACTTCCGATACATCAACAATGCAGATCCGATGAAATCGAAACAGTTGAACAAAGGAATCGATCAGTTGATGGATGAGGGTGTTGCGCAGTTGTTTACCATGTCAATGAATAATCGTAAAATAATCGGAACCGTTGGAGCACTACAATTTGAGGTAATCCAATACCGTTTAGAACATGAGTACGGTGCGATCTGTTCTTATGAAAACCTCAATGTTTTTAAGGCTTGTTGGGTTGAACCCTCCGATCCAAAAAATCAAGAATTTGCAGACTTCAGACGCGTAAAACAAAGGTTCTTAGCTACGGACAAACAAGGTCAAATGGTGTTTTTAGCAGATTCTAGTTTTTCTCTTCAAATGACACAACAGAAATATCCATCAGTTAAGTTTCATTTGACTTCGGAATTTTAGAAGTTAGGGTATTGATGTCATTTAATCCAACGCTTTAACCATCCGATGCATTCCTTTTAATTCTTCTTTAAAATAAGGAAGATTGAGTCTGGTTTTACTGTGAAAGTAAAACCCTAGTTTTTCATAGAATCGAATTGCTTTGACATTCGTATAAATTACAGATAAAATCAAGGATTCTTTTCCTTGAAATTGTGGTGCTTTGAGAAGTATTTCAAAAGCTGAGTTTCCAATACCTAATCCGGTATATTGAGGAAGGATATAAAACTTATCCAATTCAATTGCATTTTCAATTCCAGAAATAGAAAAACTAGTACTGATCTTGATAAAGCCAATCTGCTCTCCTTGGAACTCAATAAAATAGTAGGTTATGTTGTTTGAGGATAAATCAAGTGCAATCCTTTTGGCTCCAAACTCTCTTTCTAAATACCATACTAGACCACCTTCTCCCCAATGATCATGATAGGTTTGAGAATAGGATTCTACACACAACGCAGCAAGGTCCGATTGATCTTTTATTGAAGCTTTTTTTAATTTAATTTTCAAATCAAAATTACCCTTTAAGTCAAATCTTAGTCCTTTGTAGCATCAAAACCACGTTTGCCTCTGAGAATATCGAAGAACATGGTAAAATCGCCCCGTAAGCTCCACAACGGATGTTTGAAAGTAGCGGGTTTGTTTTTCTCAAAGAACGCATGTCCTACCCAAGCAAATCCGTAACCGGTTAAGGGAAGTGCGATCCAAAAGCGAGCTTCTTTTTGTGCTAGGAGAAGAAAAACTAAAAGACCAAGAACCAAAAAAGCACCTATAAAGTGTAAAATACGACTGGTTTTATTTTTGTGTTCCGATAAATAAAAAGGGTAGAATTCCCTGAAGCTTTTAAAAGTTGAATCAGCCATAAAATTAGTTTTTACTAATGTAGTAATTTTTAAGGTGAGATCAATGTATGGAAAATATACCCTGAAGTGATTGGAAATAAAAAATCCTCGACATTGCTGTCGAGGATTGATTTTTATGCTTCCCCAGTAGGGCCAAAATTTAATGGAATTGGAGGTTGTTCTTGAAATTGAATTTCTCCGTTTGCATTTTCAAAACGTTGAATATTTTCACTCAACGCCTTTTGTAATCTCTTGGCATGCTGTGGTGTCAAAATAATTCTAGACTTAACCTTAGCTTTTGGAGCTCCAGGCATCATTGAAATAAAGTCAACGATAAACTCAGATACCGAATGGTTGATGATGGCTAGGTTGGAATACGTTCCCTCTGCCGTAGCTTCATCTAATTCGATGTTGATTTTTTGTTCTTCTGTCTTTGAATCACTCATAACTTATGCTTCTACTTCGGTTTCTTCTTTGTTAATCAACAAACTTGAATATTCTTCTTTAGAACCTACAATGATGTCATTGTATTCTCTAAGACCTGTACCTGCTGGAATTTTGTGTCCAACAATTACATTTTCTTTCAAGCCTTCTAGCGTATCAACTTTACCATTAACAGCAGCTTCATTCAAGACTTTAGTAGTCTCTTGGAAGGATGCAGCAGAGATAAACGATTTCGTTTGAAGCGAAGCTCTTGTAATTCCTTGAAGTTCTGGTGTAGCAGTAGCAGAATTTGCATCACGTGCAACAACTAATGCTTTTCCTTCTCTTTTAAGAATTGAGTTCTCATCTCTAAGGTCTCTTGAAGTAATCAATTGTCCTTCTTTCAAGTTCTCAGAATCTCCTGCTTCTTCAACAACTTTCTTCCCGAATAAGTTATCGTTTTCAGTAATGAAGTCGAATTTATGAATCAATTGATTTTCTAAGAAAATTGTATCTCCTGGATCGTTGATTTTAACTTTACGCATCATTTGACGTACTACTACCTCAAAATGCTTATCGTTAATCTTCACACCTTGTAATCGATATACTTCTTGTACTTCGTTTACTAGGTATTGCTGAACAGCCGATGGGCCTTTAATTTTTAAGATGTCGATAGGTGTAATAGAACCATCTGATAACGGCATACCTGCTTTTACGAAGTCATTTTCTTGAACTAAGATCTGACTAGATAATTTAACAAGATATTTTCTGATGTCACCAAATTTAGATTCTACGATGATTTCGCGGTTACCTCTTTTTATTTTACCAAAAGAAACAACTCCATCAACCTCAGAAACTACAGCTGGATTTGAGGGGTTACGTGCTTCGAAAAGCTCGGTTACACGAGGTAAACCTCCTGTAATATCCCCTGAACGAGCAGATTTTCTTGGAA
>JABAZL010000017.1 GCA_018608425.1 Flavobacteriaceae bacterium | reverse complement strand
CATTTTCATTTTCTAGGTCCTCAATATTAATTTCATTACTTCCAGATAAGCGATGGTTTTCTGGGACATACGCTACAAATGGCTCGTAGTATAACGGTCGTTCAATTATCGTTTCGTGCTTAAGGGGAGTGGCTGCAATTCCAGCATCTAGTTTTCCGTCTGCAAGGCGTTGAATGATGCTTACTGTTGTGAGTTCTTCAATCTTTAGATTAACTTTTGGGTAAGCTTTTAGAAATGTATTGAGGAACATGGGAAGTAGGGTAGGCATTACAGTAGGGATTATGCCCAGGCTAAATGAGCCTCCAATAAATCCTTTTTCTTGCGCAACAACATCTTCCATGCGTTTGGATTCAGATATGATTTTACGAGCCTGAATAAGAATTTCTGATCCAACTTTAGTTAGACGTATGGGTTTCTTTGTTCTATTGAAGATTTGTACTCCCAGTTCGTCCTCTAATTTTTGTATTTGCATACTGAGTGTGGGCTGTGTAACAAAAGATTTCTCTGCTGCAAGAGTAAAGTTTCCTGCTTCTGCTACTGCTATCATGTACTTGAGTTGGGTGAGTGTCATTATGTGATATTCTTATTGTTATTCAAATATAATAAGAAATAATGATATTAATCAATTATTTTAATTTTCATTTTAATGTTTTGTATCGGATTCTCTCTTCCATCAATCGGTTGTGCGCATATTTTGTCTACTACATCCATGCCGTTAATGACTTTGCCAAAAGGGGTGAAGTCTTCATCTAAATGGTAAGCACCACCTTTTTGTTGAACAATAAAAAACTCGAAAGGTGACGCAAGTTTGTGTGGGTTGTCTTCTTCGCTACTGGGAATAGAAATAACGCCCCGATCGTGTTTATGACCTTTATCATTGTCTTGAGGTAAGAGGTAACGTCCTATTTTTCTTCTTTTTCGCCACGTTTTTGGGTGATCTGAGTTTCCTCCTTGGATAACAAAGTCGGGAACCACGCGATGAAAAAAAGTATCATTAAAGTAACCCAGTTTAGTCAAGTAGATAAAGTTTGCTCGGTGATAAGGTGTATTATCAAACAAGAGGAGATCAATGTCTCCATAGGTTGTACTGATTCTTACCTTGTTTTCTTTATTCTTTTGTTGGTATTCAAATAGAAATGGAATAGCAGTTTTTTCGTCCAAGTAAAATGCGGGCTCTTCAAGAAGAAGTTCTTTTTTTACAACTTTCTGTTTGGGTTCAGCTTTTTTTGTAGTACTTTTTATTTTTTTAGGAGGCTCTGTGCAGCTTGCTAATATCATCAGTACTATACTTAAAATGCTTAATTTTTTCATTACCCTATGCTGTTTACAAAATTTGAATCCCTTCTTCCAAAAGTAATAGATTTACCCTTACCCGGTATTGTTGCACAAAAAAAAATGGCGCCATTGTTTAGACTTCAAGAAATAATAGACAAACCATTGAATGAAAAAGAAGCCAAAAAGGCTGCCGTACTAATTCTATTTTATCCAGACACAAATGGAGATACAAGCTTTGTTTTGATAGAGCGGGTAGTTTATTCGGGTGTTCATTCTGGACAAATTAGTTTTCCTGGAGGAAAGAGAGATTTTGAAGACAAGACGTTCTGGGACACTGCGCTGCGTGAAACTCAAGAAGAAGTTGGTGTAGCGTCTTCTGAAGTAAAAAGAATTAGGGAGTTGTCGAAGTTCTATATTCCTCCGAGTAATTTTATTGTTTATCCCTTTGTGGGTTTTGTGAGTAGTAAACCCACTTTTGTAAAAGAAGTTAAAGAAGTTGAAAAGATCATAGAGACTTCTCTTTCAAAGCTTCTAGATCCTGAAAATGAAACCAAGGGAACAGTTTCAACATCGTACGCAGGCAAAATTAATGTTCCCATGTACGTATTTGAAAATGTTCAAGTATGGGGTGCTACAGCAACAATTCTTGCAGAAATGAAGGAATTGATTCTGATTGCACTGAAAGAATAATGTTATATTTACCAGATTTTTAGATTATGGGAATATTAAAAAGAAACCCTTTCGGGCATATACTTTTCTTAAAAAAAATGTTGATCCGTTACCTTGGTATAATGTCTCATCGTAGGTATAGAGGTTTCAATCAGTTGCATATTGAAGGCTCAGAAATTATAAAAAATTTACCTGATCAAAAAGTACTTTTTGTATCCAATCATCAAACGTATTACGCAGATGTGGTTGCCATGTTTCACGTGTTCAATGCCAGTTTAAGTGGTCGCCTCGATAGTATTAAGAATGTTGGATACCTCTGGAATCCGAAATTGAATATTTATTATGTTGCTGCAAAAGAGACCATGAGCGACGGACTTTTGCCTAAAATTTTAGCCTATGCAGGTTCTGTTTCAATAGAGAGAACGTGGCGAGAGTCTGGTAAAGATGTCAACCGACAAGTTAAATTCAGTGATATCTCCAACATAGGAAAGGCACTAGACGATGGTTGGGTGATTACTTTTCCACAAGGAACAACGAAGCCCTTTCGACCCATGCGTAAAGGAACTGCTTTTATAATCAAGAAATATAAACCCATTGTAGTGCCCATAGTCATAGATGGTTTCAGAAGATCATTTGACAAGAAGGGCCTTATGATTAAGAAAAAAGGCATTCTACAATCTATGGTTATAAAAGATCCTCTTGATATTGATTATGAGAATGACTCTATTGAGTCCATCTTAGAGAAAATAGAACATTCTATTGAACAACATCCTTCATTCTTAAAGGTATTGTCTTCTAAAGAAATTGAAGAACAAGAAGCACTGAATAAGAAAAGAGAGTGGTAGTTTTTTAATCTTCAATTTGTTTGAGTTCTCGAACATGCCTTTTAAGCTTGAAGAAATACCTTCCGTAGATTAGGTAGTAAAACACAATGAGTACTGCTAATACCAAAATCATGATCGTAATTATGGCTACTACCATTTTTATGATTGATCCTTCTCCCGCAACTTCTAGATTCAACAGATGAATATAATTTTCATCATAACGGAATGCATTAATCAAAACAACAGTTAAAAAAACAATAAACACACCTAAATTGTAGATGATGTATTTGTTGACTGATTTCCTTGATTTAATAATGGTTTCAATCAGAATAGAAATGGAGTCAGAGGTTTTTATTTTATTATAATTCAAATAAAATTGGATCATGAAGTAGGAAAGGATCGCATATCCAAGAATACTAATTACGATCGAAAATTCATATAAATGAATACTTCTATAATATTCAAAAGCTTCAAAATAATCAGGAATCAAAAAAGGGAATAATAGGTAGGCAAAGAATTCTACACAACTGAATATGAAAATCCACTTGATAGAAGAAGTTGATTTCTTTTGAGTCAATCCATACAGTTCTTCTTTCGATAGTTGTATGTCAAACTTTTGTTTTTGCCATTCTTTTTTTAATGCATCCAGTTTATTCATAGTTGTATTACTTTAGCATTGTTTTTAATTTCCTCTTGAGTCTACTAATTTTTACTCGCGCATTTACCTCTGATATTCCTAGAGTTTCAGCGATCTCAGTGTATTTTTTGTCTTCCAAATACAGTAAGATCAACGCCTTTTCTATTTCGGAAAAAGTTTCTATTTTTTCATAAAGCCATCGAATTTGAATTTCTTTGGTATCATCATACTCTTCATAAGCCTTTAATTCCGGAAGCATTGTCAAGTCTTCTCCTAGGATTGTTTTTTTGTTTTTTCGATAAAGTGTTATTGCAGTATTCAACCCTACACGATACATCCAAGTAGTGAACTTAGATTTACCTTCGAAACTAGGATATGACTTCCACAATTGAATACTGATCTCTTGAAAGAGATCTTTCTGACTTGCAT
>JABAZL010000074.1 GCA_018608425.1 Flavobacteriaceae bacterium | reverse complement strand
GAATTGTTTTTCTATTGCATAGTAAAGCTTACTCTTCGGTTGTTTGCACGACCAGCAGCAGTTGCATTATTGTCTTTAGGATTCTCTTCTCCAAACCCAACATCACTTAATCTTGATGCATCTATTCCCATTTGAACTAAAGCTTCTTTAATGTTTGCAGCTCTTCTATTGGAAAGTTTTTGATTGTAACCTTTACTACCATCACTAGAAGCATAACCTTCTATTTTAAGTTTTACGTTAGGATATTTTTTGAGTAAGTCTGAAATACTGCTAATTACAGAATTGTAATTACTTTCTTGAACGTCATTGCTAGCAGTAAATAAAATGGTGCCTTCTACGCTTTGAAGAAAATCAACCATTGCTTTTGGACTAGCAGGGCAACCTTGTGTTGCAGCAGTTCCAGCTTCATCTGGGCAAGCATCGTCTTTGTCGGCTACGCCATCTCCATCAGCATCAACACTTGGACAACCCTTGTCAGCAGCAGTTCCTGCTTCATTAGGACAAGCATCGTCTTTGTTTGCAACACCGTCATTATCATCATCTGGCCAAGGACAACCTTCGTTCTCTTTATCTCCAGCAACATCTTTACATTTGTCGTTTACATCGAGTACACCGTCTGCATCAGTATCCAGTGTTTTTTCGACTATGATTTGCTCAATTGTAGCCGCTTCACATTCCATAACAACATCAATATAAGTTTCGCCTTTTTTGATCTTAATTACTTGGCGAGTACATCCTTTTTTAGTGATAATAATTTCAAGAGGATAATTAAAAGAAGTAGTTACTTCAAAAGCACCATCAGCTTTAGTGTAAACTCCGGAATAAAATCCAGCACCACTAACTCTTCTTGGCTTAACAGTAACAAGTGCTTTTTCTAATTCAGTACCTGTAAGTTTGTCTTTTACAACACCATCAAAGCTTAATTGAGAAAAAGCGAATAGAGGGAATAAAAGTAACGTGTAAAATAAATTTTTCATAAATATTATAATTTTATCGAAGATACTATTTTATCCTTGTGTTAACAAGACTTTTCTCTATGCAAGTTAAAATATGAGTATTTGAAAATTTACGGACTAAAGACTCGGTTTTGCACTAACTCGTATTCCGAAATCAGGTAACTGACTCGAATAGGGGTTTAACTTAAATGATGAAGCCAAGGGGCTACGCCAAATGAAATCGACCCTAAAAAAACGCACATTACCATAGCCAATATTTTCAAAACCAAAGCCATATTCGTAATACAGTTCAGAATCTGGACTGTTGTATTGAAGATTCGATTTATTGATATCCCTATTTTGTGCGGTAGTGCTTCCGTATGCAAACCTAAACGTGGCAAGAGTGCGGAGCTTAAATTTCTTAATTAAGGGAATTTTGTTGGAGATGAATCCATTGAAATGATGTTCAAAATGCCCCATAAGATAGCTGTCTGCAACCATATCGTAATAATTCAAAAGAGAGAATGTTCTTGGCTTGAGCGAATAACCTTGATTAGATGGAATAGCGCTTAAGAGGGGCAGGGGAACAACTCCATAGGTTTTGCCTAGCTCAAAATTGGCGTCTAGGTTTCCCATGAAATTCAGTAATATAGTTTGATTATAAGACAGTTGTACTTTGTTGTAATCCAAAACTCCTCCAAAAAGCCCTTCGATACCTTGTGAGTATTTTAGAACGAATTTTGGGTGTAAATTAACTCCAAACCGTTGCTCAACACCATAACCAAAAACATTTCTTCTGGGGGTATATTGAATGTAGGAGTTTATTTGTACATGTTTGTACTCCGATACGACGCGGTTGTTTTGTGTGGAGGCAATACTAAAAAATTCTGGCGCAGCCGAAGCGATATGTTCCGAAATCAAATTCAGGCCTACATGTAAATTATTGGAAAACCCAAAATCAAGGTTAACCCCAAAACGTTCGATATCGGATAAATAGTAGTTGGAACCTCGTGCAAGGAACGAATTTGTACCTCCAGAACTGAAATCAATTAAGTTCTTTGTTTTTAATAAACGGCTACCGAGTTGTTCAAAATCTTTCGAGTATACTGCGCCTAATGTAATTCGGGGATCTTGCTTGAGTAGGTATTTGACATCAAATGCGTATTTCATTTTTGAGTCTCCAAAACCATAAGCAATATAGGCATTGGAACGAAACCGGTCTTCCATGGTTTTGAATGTTCTAAAACCCAAACGCAATCGATTCCCTTCAATATCATTGTTGTTAAAAGAATTCCACCATTTTCCGAACTGAATTCCAGGTGCGATGTTGGCATAGCCACCAGTGAAGAAATCTGTGAATTGTAAAATCCGCTTCATCTTACTGTTGTTCTTGATCTCGGTTAAAATACTTCGGGTATCTTTAGAATAATTTTTGTTGTTTTCAAAAGCATCCCAGAATGCCTTTTCTTCTTGATATTCTTTCTGGGCTACCTGCATTTTTTGATTCTTATAAAAGGCTTCTGTTTTGGGGTTGTTGAAGCTGTATTGATCAAAGAATTCACTTTTTATAACCGCTAGTGTTTTTGCGTTTTCTGCTTTTTTAACCGCAGAAAACTCCCCTGCATACCGATTGCTTTTAGGGAGGTACACACTATCGTTTGCAATTAGAAAGGTTTTTTCGAGGTTCAAGCCACTAACTAAATTCAAGTTGATTGCCGGATCGATTCGCATATTGATCTTAGTAAGTGCATAACTAGGAGCGGAGACGGTAAAACTCCCAGTAAAGGCTAAATCTTCAGACCTGCGTGGGAAGAAGTAAATGGTGTATATTTTTTCTTTTTCTACGGCAATACTATCCAATAAAACGTAATCGTAGGTAGCAAATCCATTTCTAGATAAAGGGCTTTCGAATACCTTGTCTGCAAATAAAATCCTGTTTTTGTACACATCGATATCTTGAAACACCCGTTGCATTTGCTCAAAGAAATATCCTTTGGGTTCCAAGCCGCTGACACGTTCGCCAAGGGTTACAGTTCTTTCTAAATCTAAACTATCGTTGATGTATACATTTTCAACCTGTTCCTTTAAATTTAGCGGCATATACGCTTTACTACTGTTTTGTTGCTTTAGAACGCTGCGAACGGAATCAAAATCTTTTTGGAGTACTGTTTTTAGAAACGAGCTGTCTAGGTTTTTAATGCCTACCTCAAAAGAAGTGAATTTTTGATATTCCAAAGCAGTAAAGGAATGTATTCCATTTTTTCTTTTTTTAGCCCAAATTTGTCTGAGAATAGGGTAGGCGGGGTTTTCTTTTTTTCGTAATCGCTTCTTTGGTTTGAGAACTACAACCACTTCGTTAAGTTGTTCCCCCTCGACTAAGGTTATTACAATATTGTGGTTTCTTTTTCTTGTCAAGTTTAATTTTTGACTGCTATAGCCCAAAAGGCTAACGTCAAGTTCGTCATGGATAGCATCAGATGACAATACAAATTCTCCGGCATCGTTTGTGATTGTACCAATTACGGTTCCACTAAAAAGCACGTTGACATAAGGTATCGGAGCCCCATCAGCATCCTTTACAATCCCCGAGATCATGGTTTGAGCACTGAGTACTACAATATTCATAATAAAGAAGATGAATAAGAGGGGCTTTTTTTTCTTCAAAAGAGACCTTTGTGGTTGTTTTTTTAATGAAACGATTCTATGTAAAAATAGAAAATTTATGCTGAGATTTACAGTACTCCAAACAGAAAGCGTTTTTTTTTATAATTAGCTTGTAATCCCTTTCGGGGTTAATAAAATTGAGATATATTTGCGCATTGTTTTACAAAAACAATATGTTGTTCACTCGGGGTGTAGCGTAGCCCGGTCATCGCGCCTGCTTTGGGAGCAGGAGGTCG
>JABAZL010000143.1 GCA_018608425.1 Flavobacteriaceae bacterium | reverse complement strand
GGATATGGCCCAACTGAATCATGGTTGCCGTTGAAATCATGTTTAAAATTAATTTTTGTGCGGTTCCTGCTTTCATACGCGAACTACCTGTCACAAATTCTGGCCCTACAACTACTTCAATTGGATAATCTGATACTGAGGCCAAAGGGCTGTTTCGGTTACACGAAATACACCCTGTTGGAATTTGATGTTCTTGTGCTTTCCGAAGGGCTTCGATTACATAAGGCGTAGTTCCAGATGCTGCTATTCCAATTACAATGTCACTGGATGAAATACCATGCGCTTGTAGATCAATCCAACCTTGATTGGTATTGTCTTCTGCATTCTCAACGGCTTTATAAACGGCAGTTTTGCCTCCTGCTATAACTCCTACAACTTGTTCTGGATCACTACCAAAGGTTGGTGGGCATTCCGAAGCATCTAGAATTCCCAATCGCCCACTAGTGCCTGCGCCGATATAAAACAAACGACCACCATCTCTAAGTTGCAATACAACTTTAGAGATTAACGCTTCTGTTTGAGGTAATACCGATGCTACGGCAGTAAACACCTTTTGGTCTTCTTGATGAATACCTTGAAGCAATTCTTGAATCGATTTTTGTTCGAGCTTATCGTGTAAGGAATCTTGCTCTGTAGTTTTTGTAAAAGCCATTTTTAAAATTAGTGGTTTATTTCAAAACAAAGCAAAAAAAAACTCCACAATGTGGAGTTTTTTAAAATGTATTAAGAAAGTTTCTTGTCGAGATTTTCTTTTAAAGCGGCTAAAAAGCCCTGCGTTGTCAAGTAGTTGGATTCATTTAATTTTTCTCCGTGAATCAAAACGGCTAAATCTTTAGTCATTTTTCCACTTTCTACAGTTTCTACACAAACTTCTTCAAGAGCAGTACAGAAATCAATTAATGCTTGATTTTCGTCCAATTTCCCTCGGTGAGCCAATCCACGTGTCCATGCAAAGATGGATGCAATTGGGTTGGTTGAAGTTTCTTTTCCTTGTTGGTGTTGTCTGAAGTGACGTGTTACTGTTCCGTGAGCAGCTTCAGCTTCCATTGTAATTCCATCTGGAGTTACTAAAGTAGAAGTCATCAATCCTAAAGAACCAAATCCTTGTGCAACAGTATCCGATTGAACATCTCCGTCATAGTTCTTACATGCCCAAACGAAGCCTCCGTTCCATTTCATACATGCAGCTACCATATCATCGATTAGTCGGTGCTCATAAGTAATACCAGCTTCTGCAAAAAGATCTTTGAATTCTGCGTCAAAAACTTCTTGGAATATGTCTTTAAAACGACCGTCATAAGCTTTCATGATGGTGTTTTTTGTAGATAAGTATAAAGGCCATCCTTTGTCTAAAGCACGGGTCATACATGAACGAGCAAATCCATAAATAGAACTGTCGATGTTGTACATTGACATGGCAACACCACTTTCTTGAAAGTCGTATACTTCCCAAGATTGCTCCTCACTTCCATCTTCAGGAGTGAAGGTCATCGTAAGTTTACCTTTTCCTTTGATTACCGTATCCGTTGCTTTGTATTGATCACCAAATGCATGACGTCCAATACAGATTGGTTTTGTCCATCCCTGAACATAACGCGGTACATTACTCATGATGATGGGTTCTCTAAATACAGTTCCACCAACAATATTACGAATGGTTCCGTTTGGAGAACGATACATTCTTGTTAAATCAAATTCAACTACTCGATCTTCATCAGGAGTAATTGTTGCACATTTAATTCCAACATTGTGTTTTTTGATTGCCTCAGCTGCATCTACAGTGATTTGATCATTGGTCTCGTTTCTTTTCTCGATACCAAGATCGTAATATAATAATTCAACATCTAAGTAAGGTAAAATCAATTGTTCTTTGATGAATTTCCAAATGATACGAGTCATTTCATCTCCATCAATTTCAACTACCGGATTGGCAACTTTTATTTTTGACATTTGTTATATTTTAGGATTTTACTCTGGAGGAACTCTCCGAGAATAAAGAAGGTTAAATTCAGTTCATAAAAAAGGTCGCTAATGCGACCTTTAAAATTTTATTTGTATTGACGCTCTTTGATACGTGCTTTCTTACCACGTAATTCTCTAAAGTAATAGATACGAGCTCTACGAACGCTTCCACGTTTGTTAACTTCAATTTTTTGAAGGGCTGGAAGGTTGATTGGGAAGATACGTTCTACACCAATTTCTCCTGACATTTTTCTAATCGTAAAGGTCTTAGATAAACCAGTTCCTTTGATTTGAATAACTACACCTCTGTAAAACTGAGTTCTTACTTTTTCTCCTTCACGGATTTCGTAATAAACAGTGATGGTGTCTCCAGCTGAAAATTCAGGAAATTCTTTCTTTTCGATGAATTGGTCCTGAACAAAATTAATTAATGATTCCATTAGATATACTTAAATAATTGTAGCTAGTAACATTCACGATTTTCGTCAGAGGTTACATTGCGAGTGCAAAAGTACCAATTATTTTATTTTTTGCTTTCCTTTTTTATGAAAAAAAATAAAAAAAAACATTTTTTAAAAATCAATCACTTTTAAACCACTTACTTTAATAATATGACAACCATCGGAAGTGAAGATATAAGGCGTTTTTAGGGTTTGATCTCCACGGATGGCAACAAAATCGATACGCTCTTCAATATCTTTGGTCTGAGGAATAGAGCTGTCGTTTAGAATGGGATAATATTGATCTTCTGAGTCATAATCTTCTAATCGTAACGTATCTCCAGTCGAAAGACGTATACTGTAAAAGTCATCTAGAACTGTTCCCGAAACCGTAACAGATTCCGTAACATATATTAAAGTACAAACTAGTAAGTCTTCATCTGGAGTGTCTGCAGTGTTTTTTTTACACGACACAAAGAAGAGCAGAAGCGCAATTGAAATAAAGAATAGGTGTTTTGGTTTCATATTACTCCTCTAGTAAGTCTGGACGTAGTTTTTGGGTTCGTTCAAAAGCTTGCTCCTCTCTCCAAAGTTCTACTGCTGGCGTATTTCCAGAGGTGAGAATGGGAGGAACTTCCCAGCCTTTGTAACTCGCTGGTCGGGTATAAATAGGAGGTGCGAGTAAATTATCTTGGTAACTATCACTCAATGCTGAAGATTCGTTTCCTAAAACTCCAGGAATCAATCGGATGATGCTGTCGCAAAAAACTGCGGCTGCAAGCTCACCACCTGATAATACAAAATCTCCAATTGAAATTTCTCTCGTAATAAAGTGATCACGCACACGTTGATCCACTCCTTTATAATGACCGCACAAAATGATGATGTTCTCTTTAAGCGAACATTCATTTGCGATCGGTTGATTCAATTGATCCCCATCGGGAGTCATATAAATGATTTCATCGTACGTGCGTTCCGCTTTTAGTTTTGTAATACACTTGTCAATTGGTTCAATCATCATAACCATTCCAGCTCCGCCACCAAAAGGCGCATCATCTACTTGTTTGTATTTGGATACTGTAAAATCTCTAGGATCATGGAAAACTACTTCTACTTTTTCTCCTTCAATTGCGCGCTTTACAATTGAAGCCTCGAATGGGCTTTGGAGTAGCTGTGGAAATAAGGTAATGATGTCGATGCGCATAAAAAATATTTGAAATGCAAAGATGCGGTTTTTTTTAAATTAACCCATGTGATCGCTCGTGAGAATAAACTCAAATTAAAATTATCTTCGTCTGAAAGAAATTCGTTCTTTTTCACCATTTGGGCTCAAATATTCTAAGTTTTGAATGTTATTCCGATTAAAATTTCTCAGGTCATCGATCGTCTTCAATGGTTGGTCATTAATTTTTAGAAGTACCGAATTTGGACTTACTTCGTACA
>JABAZL010000135.1 GCA_018608425.1 Flavobacteriaceae bacterium | reverse complement strand
CTGCAAGAGCAGCTCGTGACGGAAGAAACCCACAAACTGGTGCTACAATCAAAATCGCAGCTAAAAATGTTGTGAAATTTAAAGCAGGTGCTGAATTATCTGGAGCTGTAAACTAAGTTTTACTTTCAATACCCAATATAAAAATCTCCTTCGGGAGATTTTTTTTTGCTTTAAACTCAGCTATTGCCCGAAAAAATCCTTAAATTCATGTTATCATGAAAATTAATCAAGGAACATTACTAGTTGCCGAACCCTCCATTATTGGAGATATAAACTTTCACCGTTCTGTTATCTTATTAGCCAATCACAAGGAAAAAGCCTCACTTGGGTTTATATTGAATAAGCCTTTTGATTTTATTTTAAAAGATATTCTACCAGAAATAAACAGTTCAATTGAAGTGCATTACGGGGGTCCAGTGGAGCCCGATAACCTTTATTTTATCCACAACAGTCCAGAACTAATAACAGGAAGTATCAAAATCAATGAAGAATTGTACTGGGGTGGTAACTTTGAAAAAGTAATCGAACTTCTCAATGATGAATCTATTGGAGAAAACAACATTCGCTTTTTCTTAGGATACTCTGGATGGGGAGAAAATCAACTTCAGAATGAAATAGAGCTAAATTCTTGGATCATTCAAGAAAATTGTATTGGCAATAAAGTAATCAATATAAATTCTGAATCGTTTTGGAGAAAACAAATTCGCTCCTTAGGCGGACCTTATTTAATTTGGGGAAATGCTCCAGAAAATCCGAGTCACAATTAACTGAGTCGGTATCCCATTATAAATTTTGAAAATAAACTTTCAGCAGTAGTTGAAACAAACACTTTCTTTCGGTATTGTTTTACTGATTGAATTCCATTTGACAAGCTAACTACAAACAACTCATCGGCTTTTTGGAGTTCAAATGGAGAAACAACATCTTCGACCAAGTCTAGTCCATCCTGTTTCACTAACAAATCAATTACAACTTGGCGATAAACTGATGAACGACATCCGCTGGTTAAAGGCGGTGTTTTTATCTGATTTCCTTTTACAACAAAGATTGCACCTGTAATTGTTTCCGTTATTTGCTTATCTTCGTTTAAGAGCACACAGTCCTCAAAGTCATTTTCAAAAGCATAAACAGACGCAAGCTTGCGTAATCGATCATTCGACTGTTCCAAGGTGCCATAGAGACCCTTAACAACCCAATGATCTTTGTATAAGTCAATACTGCGATCTGAAGTTTGGATACCCAACATTGTTTCACAAGCTTCTGCATGTATTAAAAAAGAGGATGGAACAATAGGATTGGATCGTGAAACTGAGTCTGTGGAAAAAAAAGAAAAATGAATTTGTACTGATTTTTTCAATAAATCACTTTCTTGAAGAAGTAACAAAACTTGCTCTTCTAAATATTCCATAGTGTATGTCATGGGAATTCCCATTCGTAGAATACGCATCGAAGCCATCATTCTAAAATAATGTGCTTCCCAAAAAACGATTTTACCAGCTTCTACTCGAACAGATTCCTTGAAAGGATTAGCTGCCTGCAAAATAGCTTGTAAATCATTTGATGGAGCAGAATTCAGATCTGTATAAACATTACCATTAAGTACAATCATAGAATTTAAGCTGAACCAAGAACTTGTTTCAAACTAGAAACTAAATTATTCCAAAGCATTTTTGCTTCCTCTAATTCATCTTCATCAGCGAAGTCAGACACGTATAAGGAAACGTCTTTAGTGATTTCGTCTACCACTATTTTCAGTTCAAAATAGCAATCGTCTTGATCTTCTTCGTCATTCATCCAACGAAAACGAACTTTTTCATTATTTTTTTTCTGTATGAGCTTTGCATATTCTTCTGTGTCATCCCAAATAAAAGTGTAATCTTCACCTCTAGAATTTACATTATCTGCAAACCACTCGGATAAGCCTGAGGGAGTTGAAAGATATTGAAACAACAATTGTGGTGATGATTGAAAATCATATTCTATAGAAAAAGCTATTTTAGTTGTCATTAAAATTTATTTACCGCCAATATATTGAAAAATGTAAAACTTTATATCAAAAAAAAAGAGTTTTTTAAAGATAAATATTGAGGGTATTGAATTCTATTTTTTATATTTGCACCCACCTATTTGGCGAGGTAGCTCAGCTGGTTAGAGCGTCGGATTCATAACCCGGAGGTCGGGGGATCGTGCCCCCCTCTCGCTACTAAAAAACATCTATTCATTTAGGTGTTTTTTTTGTTTAGAGAAGATTCGTTGTTCGACTGGACAGGCTGAGGAAACAGCTTCAACTTAATTAGCATAATTGATGAAATACATCAGTTCCAGTTTTTATTTACCTTCATATTGAACTTTTAATAAAGTACCTTTGCATATATTCGAAAAGAGCTTGAGCACATGAAAAAGGAGATTACAACTACAGATTTAAAAAAAGCAGCTGGAGGTTTTGCTACTGGGGTAAGCATAATTACGTCAAAAGAAGCTGATGGAACAATTGTTGGAATGACTGCCAGTTCTTTTGTCTCTGTTTCCTTTGATCCGCCCTTGGTGTCTTTCTATGTCGATAACAATGCAAGATTACACAAGCAACTTCAGGCAGGCGCAACTTTTGGAATTAGTATACTTAGTGCTGACCAACAAAAAGAAAGCAACCATTTTGCAGGCTATCCCGATCCAGAGCATCAAATTACTTTTGACGAATCGGAGGGTTTTCCTTTGATACAAGATCCCTTGGCGTGGTATATAACAAAAGCCATACAAATAATCCCAACTGGAGATCATCATATGGCTTTGTGTAGTGTTGAAAAATTAGGCAGGAACGAAAAAAAATCACCCCTACTCTACTTCTCGGGTAAATACCTTTAGTTTATTCTTTCGCAGCTAAATAACGTTCTGCGTCTAGTGCAGCCATACAACCCGTTCCAGCAGCAGTAATTGCTTGTCTGTATACATGATCTGCAGCATCTCCAGAAACAAAAACACCATCAACATTCGTTTTTGAACTCCCAGCCGTATTGACGATATAACCCGTTTCATCTAATTTCAGATAGTCTGAAAATATTTTTGTGTTGGGTTCATGTCCAATAGCAACAAAAAATCCAGTAGCTGGAATTTCAGTAACTGCTTGTGTTATATTATTCTTGGCACGAACACCAGTAACTACCTGTCCATCGCCGAGAACCTCTTCGGTTTCGGTGTTGAAAAGGATTTCAATATTTTCTGTATTCTGAACCCGCTTTACCATAATTTTGGAAGCTCTAAACTCATCACGACGAACAAGCATCGTTACTTTGGTACACAGCTTAGAAAGGTAGTGTGCTTCTTCACAGGCAGAATCTCCAGCACCAACAAGAACAACCTCTTGATTACGGTAAAAGAATCCATCACAAACAGCGCAGGCAGAAACTCCACCGCCTAATTTCAAATATTTTTGCTCAGAATCGAGACCTAAATATTTAGCAGAAGCACCTGTAGAAATAACGATTGTATCTGCGTGAATTTCAGTTGTTTCGTTAACCCATACTTTATGTACATCATCAGAAAAGTCAACCTTGGTTACCCATCCATCACGAACATCAGTTCCAAAACGCTGTGCTTGTTCTTGCAACTCAATCATCATGGCAGGCCCTGTAATTCCGTTGGGGTAACCGGGGAAATTCTCTACATCGTTTGTGGTAGTCAATTGACCACCGGGTTGCGTTCCTTGATATAAGACCGGAAACATATTTGCTCGTGCGGCATAAATTGCTGCTGTGTATCCAGCTGGTCCAGAACCAATAATCAGGCACTTTACATGTTCTATAGTTTGTGACATTTGTGGTGGTATTATATTAAATTTAAAATTATTACTAGGCGAAAAA
>JABAZL010000061.1 GCA_018608425.1 Flavobacteriaceae bacterium | reverse complement strand
CTCCGCTCAAGTCAGTGTGTTGACCTTGGGCTTCTGTATATCCTTTATCTTTATTTACAACCTGTTTTTGCACCACATTCCCCATCATGCTGACGGTTAATAACGATTGCTGTTGGTTTGTTTTTTTGGTTACAACCTCCAATTGCATGCCTTGCATTGTTGCTTGTAAAACTTCATTTTTTGAAGTGATGCTTTTTAATTTGTCAAGCCCGCCAATTGCATTAAAGTAGTTTTCCAGAATGCTGGCAGAAGTCACTCCTTCGGGAAGCTGACTCGAATAGTCAGGGCGTTCAGTAGGAGTACCATATGGGTCATAGTACGATACTTTTAGTGGCTTCCCAAAAGGAGCTACCTGTTCTAAATTCTCTAAAACTTCACTTCCTTTTCCAGTAACAAAAATACGAGCCTGATCAAGTTTTATGTGCTTTTTAGTAGCAGCTAATACATCGGCAACGGTTACGGCATTAATTTTTTGTAGATAGGTTTTATAAAAATCTTCAGGAAGATTTTCTGTACGGATGCTCAAGGCATAGCGCGCAATGGTTTGTGGTTTTTCTAGTGCCAAAACAAAATCACCAACATACTTAGCCTTTGCATTATCCAATTCTTTCTGAGTAACCTCTTCTGTTCTGACTTTCTCTAGCTCTTTAACCAACTCCACTACTGCACTGTCTGTAACTGCACTTCGAACACTAGCAAATGCACGTAGGCGAGCCCGGGTATATTTATTCGTTCGAAGTCTAGAATAAGAGCCATACGTATAGCTTTTGTCTTCTCTAAGATTTAGAAATAAACGGGCTTCTCCACCCCCCCCAAGTATCCTGTTTCCTAAAAGCATTGGAAAATAGTCGGGATGTGTTTTTTTAATGGGATTTGTAAAGGCTACAGAAACTTCGGATTGAGCAGCATTATTCATCTCCGTAAAATGAATGTCTAATTCAGAACTATTTTTTGCGGGTTCAAATGCATAGGCACTTGGAGCATCCCCTTTCCATCCTTTGAAGAGTTTAGTAACTTGTTTTTTTACAGTTTTAAAGTCTACATCTCCAATAATAACTAAATAAGCATTTTTAGGATTGTAGTTAGAAGCGTAGTATTTTTTTACATCTTCTAAACTGAGTTTAGATACGGTTTCAATTTTAGTGTATTCTCCGTAGGGGTGATTAGCACCGTAGGTAATTAAGTTTTCTACTCTTCGAGCAGCTGCGGGGACACTTTTTTCGTTGGCCTTTATCCCTTCGATTAGTTTTTCTTTTTCTTTTTCAAATTCTTCATTCAAAAAATTAGGATTGAGTGCAGCATCAGCCATGAGTTCCAAAACTCGAGGAAAGTAACGAGAAAGAGAAGCTGCAAAAGCTCCAGACGAACCAAAACTTAGAGAGGCTCCCATGAAATCGACTTCTTCTTCAAAATCATTTTTTGCGATGTTGGTAGAACCTTTACCCAACATGCTCCCTAATAAATTGTTTGCACCGGCTAAGTCTCCTTCGAAAATTGGTGGGTTATCGATGTTCAAAGTAACAGAAACACGGGGCAGTTTATGATTTTCAACGACCATTACGGTCATTCCATTTTTTAAAGTAAAACTTTGTGGTTCGTCCAATTGAATTTCTGGAGCGGGTCCAGGGCTTGGTTGAACACTTCGGTCGATCTGAGCTGCAAGGCCAGAAAGACTAAAAAGGGCGATATATAGAATGTATAATTTTTTCATTTCTTGAAGAATTTATTATTTGGAAGATTCAGGTAAATAATCGAGAACCAAACGCTGGTTTGGATTCAGATACTTTTTGGCAACAGCTTGAATTTCTTCTCGGCTGATGGATCGATAGATTTCAATTTCTGAATTGATCAAGTTTGTGTCTTTATAAAAGGCATAATATTCAGCTAAAGAGTTTGCAATCCCTTCTACAGAAGAATTAGAATCCACAAAATTAGTCTCGAATTTATTTTGAAGTTTTTGGTAATCCTTTTCAGAAATTAAGTCTTCTTGGATTTTCACAACTTCCTCATCAATTTCGGAAATGATACTTTCAAGTGATGTTTCGCCTAATGGCAAACCATAAATAATATACATGCTGTGGTCTTCTAGACTGAGATTAATGGCGCCAACCTCCAAAGCCATTTTCTTTTCATCTACTACTTTACGGTACAATTTAGAAGAATTTCCGTCACTAAGATAGGTTGAAATCATGTCTAATGTCTTAGAATCACGACTCTTTATAGAGGGTGTCCGATAGGCAGTTACTATCATGGGTATTTGTATGTTGGAGTCATAGGCCTTGGCTTCGATTGCTTCGGTAATAGGATCTTCTTGTTCTGTAACACGATCAACATCTGCTCCTCCTGGAATAGTTCCAAAGTAATCAGCGATCATTTTTTTGGTAGCATCGATTTGAATATCTCCAGCAACAACTAGAATAGCATTGTTAGGCACATAATATTTTTTGTTAAACGCTATAAAATCCTCTAAAGAAGCTGCATCTAAATGATCCGATTCTCCAATCACGGTTCTCTTATAAGGATGATTTATGAATAAATTTTCCTGTACTTGATCCAAAACCTTCCCATAGGGCCTTTCTTCACCTACTTTTTTCTCTTCTTTAATAACATCTTTTTGGGTGTCAATTCCATCTTGATTAATTACAGGGTGGAGCATTCGCTCCGATTCTAACCAAAGACCTAGTTCTAAACTATTAGATGGAAAAACTTCATAGTAGTATGTGTAATCGTTACTTGTGAATGCGTTATTCTTTCCGCCATTTGACGAAACAATACTGAACCATTCGCCACGACCAATATTCTTAGTTCCTTCAAACAGTAGGTGTTCAAAAAAGTGAGCAAAGCCCGTGCGATCTGCTAACTCGTCTTTTGCGCCCACATGATAAAGTACCGATGTGATTATAACTGGAGCTGCATTGTCTTGATGTAAAATCACATGAAGACCATTGTCCAGATCATATTCTGTAAAAGAAACTTCTTGTGCCTGGACGCTAACAAAAAGAAGGCTTAAAATGAGGTAAAAGGCATATTCTTTCATGGTATATTGAATTAGTTTATACTATATAAGTAGTAAAAAACATCAAATTGTTACAACACATCGAAATTTTCGTTCTCTTAAGTTTGTACCAAAAGCAGTTATTATTAATTAAATAAGTAACTTTATTAAACTATGAGATTCATTGAACTCTTCACGCGTTCCTTTCCTTTTTTGGTTACAGCTTGTGCTTTAATAGCTTTATTATACCCTCCTAGTTTCATTTGGTTTTCGGGTCCTTGGATTACCTATGGTTTGGGAGGCATTATGTTGGGCATGGGACTTACGTTGCAGTGGAGTGATTTTAACCAAGTGATAAAAACGCCTAAGTGGGTTTTTTGTGGAATTCTATTACAATTTACCATCATGCCTTTTTTAGGTTGGGTTTTGGGTATTCTTTTTCAATTACCTCCCTTTTTTGCAGTTGGTTTGATTTTGGTTGCAAGTTGTCCCGGTGGAACAGCATCTAACGTTATTGCGTATTTGGCAAAGGCCAATGTTGCTTTGTCGGTTACGATGACTACAGTTTCTACTTTAGCAGCAATTATAATGACCCCTTTGTTGACCAGTTATTTGTCTGGAAGTTATTTGGAAGTTGATGCATTGGGCTTGTTTTATAGCACGCTCAAAGTTGTACTTTTTCCAGTTGCTTTGGGTGTTATACTCAATCGATTCTTACCCAAAGTAACCCATAAAATTGTTCCTTTTGCACCGCCAATTGCGGTGATATTAATCACACTAATTGTAGCGAGTATTATCGGTCAAGGTAAAGAAATCATCTTGAACTCAGGAATCCAGCTTCTTGGTGCAATTTTGATTTTACATTTACTCGGTTT
>JABAZL010000039.1 GCA_018608425.1 Flavobacteriaceae bacterium | reverse complement strand
TGAAGAAAATTAGAGCCAGCGAGCAGATTTGAACTGCCGACCTCTTCCTTACCAATGATACGCCTACTCCTTAAATAGCTATTAATTAACCCTATATCCTCTCTTGACTACTATAAACACTGCAACGTATAAAAGGGATGTATTATTTGCTGGTTCACTAATGGTTCACTAAATTAGCTTTTTAAATAAAGAGGCTTAAAAATGAGTAATATTAATCACAATTTCTGGCTAGGATTAAATAAGAAAAACGATACAGACAATCCAGAGAGCTTATACCTATTTTATAAGACTGGGAGTAAGAAAATACTAAAGAGGCTACCTATCAAGATAAAGGCCTCTATATGGGATAATTCAGCTAAGAGTATAAAGAGGGTAAGGGAGCTAGACTATATGTCAGAAGTAGAGTATATCAATGAGCTAAAGAGTAGGATAAGTCAGGTTAAAATAGAAATGAGTAAAGGAGTAATGTCTATTGATACTGCATGGCTAATATTGCTGGATAAGAATAAGGATGGAATAATAGAGACCTTCATAGAGAACGATTTGAAGCTAACCAATAACAGTAGGGTAAAATACCTCAGCTACTTAAAAGGCCTAGAGAAGCACCTACCTATAACATACAAACCTCTGCAGTATGTTCACATACAAGACAATCAATCAGTAGAAGTAATAAGCAATACGCTAAAGCAGTCTAAGCTAAAGAATAGTACTATATCGGACTATATGGGAATGCTAGACTATATCACTAGAAGGGCCAACCTAAAGGTACAGTCTCCTTTTGCCTCATTGAAGCTAAAGCCTCAGGATGATGAAGTAAGTAAGCTACCCAGAACAATAAACGACCTGTACAAAGGGATGCAGGGAATACAGACTAAGAAAGACTACCTCAGCTTATGTATGTGGCTATACTCATTCTCTCTACGTGGCCTAGGAGGAGGCGATATATGTAACCTCAGCGAAGACCTATTAGAAGGGGACTATACAAGGCCTTACTATCCTGACTATGCTATAGACCTAGACTATTACTCAACACTGAAGGAGAAGGCTCACGTCTATATAAGGAGAGGTAAGAAAAAGAACCAGAAGCCACTTACAATACTAATCAATACATTCCCTAGCTACTTCCTTCACCAAGCACTTAGGCAGCTTATAAAAGAGGAGTATATAGAGTACTCATATAAAGGTAAAGACTTATTAAGGCTATTCAATTTCACTACTAAGGATAAAGACTATAACGATATATTAAAGGGTAAAGCTAATTGGTCAGCATTAAGGGATACAATCAGTAAGAAGACTCAGAAGCTTATAGGAGCTGGACTACATAACACAAGGCATACGTTCACTACAGCGGGTAATTCATACAGTAGGCTAAATGATTCAGAACAAAGGGAGCTTATAGGCCAGAAGAGTAAGGGAGCTTTAAATCACTACCAGTCAGAGCTACAAATTAAGACAGACCTCAACCACTTACACATTCTTGACGATTTCCAAGTAATAAGCCTTACAAAGGTTCTATTTCAATTAGGAGAGCAAAGAGGATACATGAGCCAGAGACTATCAAAGCCAGCCCTAGACTTATTTAACCATAAGAAGCTACTAACATTCTCTCCAGAAGACGAGCTCAAGCTGCAAAAGCTACAAAATGAGTGGGTGAATAATCCTACTATAGAGGTGGTTAATGGAAATATAATGAGTAAGCAAGGGAAGAAGCCTAAGCAATTGATTGATTTAGAGGGTATTAAGTCTAACCTATTAGAAGTAAATGAAGTAGACATAAGCGAGGAAGCTGTAAAAGATGGATTAACCTTCTCTTTTATTTAATCCAGTGCTTTCTTAGCTTTTAGATCAGATACTTTTAAATCATCTGTTACGGATAAGAACCCATTGTATCAAAAAGACGATATGTACAAAGAGCTAATTGAAGCCCATGAAGGTTTAAGCAAAGAGCAAAGTCATGAACTTAATGCTAAATTGATTTTACTTTTATTAAATGAAATCAATGATAAAAGCGTCTGGAAAAATGCGCTCACATCTGCTAGAAATGATTCTGTATAGCGCACTTATAACCTATTTGCGATCAGCCTTAAGTTGCACAAATCTATAATAAAAAGTGCATTTTTGTGAGCTTCATTTTGAGTATATTTTGTGACATTGCAGTATTAAATAATTTATTGCCATGCTTACAGTAGAAGAGATAAATGATGAAGCGAAACGACTAGATCTCGCCGAAACCAACAGAGTTCAAATTGAACCCACTACAATACGGTTTCCTAATATGGAAATCAAAGATTCTTATGCAATTCAAAAAGCATGGGTGGGACTAAAACAAGAACAGGGCAGAAAAATTGTAGGGTATAAAATTGGACTTACTTCTAGGGTAATGCAAGTGGCCATGAATATTGATGAGCCAGATTACGGCACTTTGTTAGATGATATGGTTTTTGAAAATAATTCAGAAATCAAAACGTCAGCCTTTTTAGACCCAAAAATTGAAGTCGAGTTGGCATTTGTTCTAAAAAAAAGACTGTTTGGTGAAAACCTCACTATCGAAGATGTTATTGAAGCAACAGCGTATGTCGTTCCTGCATTAGAACTAATAGCAGCAAGAACGTTTAGAAAAAACCCTAAAACTGGTTATGTAAGAACCGTTAGGGATACTATTTCGGATAATGCTGCGAACGCAGGAATTATTACTGGAGATCATATAATTGACCCTAACGAAATAGATTTACGTTGGGTAAGCGCGCTTTTATATAAAAATGGAACTATTGAAGAATCTGGTGTTGCCGCTGCAGTATTAGACCATCCTGCAAAAGGGATTGTTTGGTTGGCAAAGAAATACGCCCAACATGGAGTAGCACTTGAAGCAGGTCAAACTATTCTGGCAGGGTCATTTACGAGACCTATTGATGTAGCTGCAGGTGATAAAATTATAGCGGACTACGGTTCTTCGGGGAAAATAACGGTCAATTTCACTTAAAACATACGAATGGATACACCTAAAAATAGTTTTAAGCAAAAAGCACTAGGACAAGAAACCACTTATGGAATCTGGAATGGTATCGTTGATACCGTAACGGCAGAGATAATTGCTGGAGCGGGTTTTGATTGGATGCTAATTGATGGTGAACATGCTCCTTTTGACCTGCGAACCATTCAATTACAACTGCAAACTATAGCCGCATATGACGTACAGGTAGTTGTGAGACCTCCAGTAGGTGACACGGTTTTAATAAAACAATTGATGGATATTGGTGTGCAAAGTTTGTTGGTGCCCATGGTAGAATCTGCAGAACAGGCCACACAACTTGTTAAAGCCATGCGTTATCCACCAGAAGGTGTTCGCGGTGTTGGAACCGCTTTAGCAAGAGCTTCAAAATGGAACAGAACCAACAATTATTTTAGAGATGCCAATAATGAAATGTGTTTGATATGCCAAATAGAATCGGTTGAGGGAATAAAAAATCTAGATGCTATTCTTGAAATTGATGGTGTTGATGGTGTATTTATTGGTCCTGCAGATTTAGGTGCATCGATGGGATTTTTGGGGCAACCCTCACATCCTGATGTAAAAGCAGAAGTAGTCAAAGCAATAAAAACAATTAGAGCCAGCGAAAAAACAGCTGGTACACTTACCGCTTCTGAAGAATTAGTAAACTATTATAAAGCAGCGGGTGCCAATATGTTGGGAGTCGGGGTAGACACCCTGCTCATGGCAAAATCAACCAAGCAGTTAGCAGAATTATATAAGCCAGAATTAAAGCGTAATCAATCGAATACTAAATATTAACAATATGTTAGACGAAAACCTGACCATATTAAATAACTACTTACCAAAATTGGTCGAAAATGGAGTTCAAAATCTAATCAATGGAAAATCCGTTGATGCGATTTCTGGTAAAACTTTTGACAATACCACTCCTGTAGATGGTTCGTTCATTGGCAAAGTAGCTGAGGGTGATGCAGCAGATATCAATGAAGCAGCCAATGCGGCAATGGATGCCTTTGATGCTTGGCGAAAAATGCCACATCAAGAGCGCAAAAAAATTATGCATGCCATAGCTGATAAAATTGAAGAACATGCCGATGAAATAGCAGTTTTAGAAAGCTATGATACTGGGCAGCCTATTCGATTTATGAAAAAGGCAGCCATAAGAGGTGCAGCAAATTTTAGATATTTTGGCGATAAAGTTATTGATGCGCAAAATGGACTTTCTACTCCAGATACCAACCATGTAAATTATACCATGCGCCAAGCTATTGGCCCCGTTGGTATTATTACGCCTTGGAACACACCTTTTATGTTGACGACTTGGAAAATTGCTCCGGCATTAGCATCAGGTTGTACAGTAGTGCATAAACCCGCAGAGTTTAGTCCGGTTACGGCAACGCGATTGGCGCAATTGGCACATGAAGCTGGATTGCCAAAAGGTGTTTGGAATGTTGTTCATGGGTTTGGTGAAACAGCCGGTAAATCATTGACTGAGCATGAACATATAAAAGCAGTTGCCTTTATTGGTGAGACTACTACAGGAACCTATATCATGAAGCAAGGCGCACCAACGCTAAAACGTGTGCATTTAGAACTAGGTGGTCAAAATCCTATTATAGTTTTTGATGATGCTGATTTAGACCGTGCTTTAGACGCTGCAATTTTCATGAAGTACAGTTTAAACGGAGAACGTTGTACATCAAGCAGTAGACTATTATTGCATAAAGACGTATATGCTGGGTTTGTTGAAAAGTTAAAGAAAAGAGTGTCGAATATAAAAGTAGGCCATCCGTTAGACCCTATTACAGAGGTAGGTCCTATGATTCATCCATCGCATCAAGAGAAAGTTATAAGTTATGGTGAGATTGGAAAACAGGATGGGGCAACTTTAGCCTGTGGAGGTGGAAAGCCAGCAGATTTACCTGAAGGTGGCGCCTATGTAAATCCGACTTTATTTATTGATGCAAGTAAAGATATGCGCATTGCTCAAGAAGAAGTTTTTGGTCCATTTCTAACTGTCATTCCATTTGAAACAGAGGCGGAAGCTATTGAAATAGCAAATTCAGTACGATACGGATTAACAGCTTATATCTGGACGAAGGATATAGGTAGAGGACATAGAATGGCACATGCCGTTGAAGCAGGCATGGTATGGATTAATTCACAAAATGTAAGGCACTTACCAGCGCCTTTTGGAGGTGTAAAATATAGTGGAATAGGTCGTGACGGTGGCGAATATAGTTTTGATTTCTATATGGAAACAAAAAATATATCAGTCGCCCTAGGTGACCATGATATACCACAATTAGGAGTACAGTAATACTAAAAATAAGATTATGGGTAAAATTGTTTTAGCAGCGAAAATAACGCACGTCCCGACCATGTTAATGTCGGAAAAACCTGGACGAATCTTTGGAACAAGACAGCAAGCTATTGACGGGCATTATGAAATTGTACGCAGGGCACGAGAAGCCGGTGTAGATACAGTTGTTGTTTTTGATTCTCATTGGTTGATTAATGCGGGATATCACATAAATTCTGGGGAACATTTTAAGGGCCTTTATACGAGTCATGAATTTCCTCAATTTATTCAAGATATGGAGTATGAGTATACTGGAAATAAAGCCTTAGGAGATGCTATTGCAAAAAAGGCCATGCAAAAAGGAGTGCATACAGAATCGCACAACATTGAATCTTTAACTTTAGAATACGGCACTTTAGTACCTATGTATTTCATGAATAAAGAGCGTGACTTAAAAGTCGTTTCAGTGGCTGCATTATGTACGGTGCATAGTCATGATTCATCTATAAAATTAGGGGAAGCAGTAGCAGAAGCAATTGCAGAAAGTGATAGCAATGTTATGATATTGGCATCAGGTTCTCTTTCTCACGGAATGTGGGCCAACGAAGATTATGCGGCAAATAATGGCACATTTACCATTTCTAGTGAATTCAACCAACAAATGGATTTACACGTTATAGAATTGTGGAAACAAGGAAGGCATAAGGAATTTTTAAAACTACTTCCAGAATATGCCAGTAAGTGTGACGGTGAAGGAAACATGCACGATACAGCAATGTTATACGGTGCAGTTGGCGGCGTAAACTATGAGGGTAAATGTGAATTAATAGGAGAATATTTTCCTAGTTCTGGCACAGGGCAAGTGAATATGATTTTTCCTGTTTAGTTTATATAAAAAATAAAAGCATATGCCACACGTAACCTTTGAATATTCAGCGAATGCTGCAATAGATTTTCAATCATTTTTTAGTGACTTAACAGAACAATTGGTTGCTACTGGAGCAGTTAAAAGGCTTGGGGTAAAGTGCAGGGCGGTAAAATCAGAGGCACATTTTATTGTGGATGGAAAACCAAACTACAAGATGGTCAATCTTTTGTTACGCCTTAGAGAAGGTCGGACATTAGAAACAAAACAAGAATTGTCACAGATTGGGATGCGTTTGATGGAAAAGTATTTTGAACAAGAAATTGCCAGGAAAGAGATTATTCTATCTACAGAGATAAAAGAACTTATTAAAGGATTGGACCTTATAAAAAACTCAATTCGTTAGCATTAGGTATGACAGAACTATTAAAAAACAAAGCATATATAAATGGTAAATGGGTAGTTTCAAATTCCGGTAAAACATTTGAAGTTACAAATCCGTTTAATAATGAAGTGATTGCACGTGTTTCCGATTGTGGCCAAGAAGAAACTAAATTGGCTATTGATGCCGCAAGTGAAGCATTTAAAGTTTGGAAAAAATACGGGGCATCAGAACGTGCCGACTTACTTAAAAAATGGTATCAATTACAAATAGATAATGCAGAAGAATTAGGGAGAATACTAACCCTAGAGCAAGGTAAACCATTACAAGAGGCTATAGGGGAAATTAAGTATGGAGCATCATTTGTAGAATGGTTTGCAGAAGAAGCTAGACGAAATTACGGAGACGTAATACCCGGACACCAAAGAGATAAAAGACTATTGGCCATTAAACAACCCATAGGTGTTGTTGCAGCAATCACACCATGGAATTTCCCTAACGCCATGATAACGCGTAAGGTTGCGCCTGCATTGGCTGCTGGTTGTACCGTGGTAATTAAACCACCAAAATTAACGCCTTTATCTGCATTGGCTTTAGCCGCATTGGCAGAAGAAGCAGGTATACCGGCAGGAGTAATAAATATAGTTCCAGGGAGTAGCGCAAGTGCAATAGGCAATGAACTTTGTGCGAATTCTTTAGTTAAGAAACTATCCTTTACGGGGTCTACACCGGTTGGCAAAATACTCTTGAAGCAATGCGCAGATACGGTAAAAAAGGTTTCCATGGAGTTGGGAGGAAACGCTCCCTTTATAGTGTTTGAAGATGCTGATATTGATGCAGCCGTAGAAGGAGCTATTGTATCAAAATACAGAAATGCGGGACAGACCTGTGTGTGTACGAACAGAATTTTTGTACAAGAAAAGGTTTATGATGTTTTTGTTGAAAAATTTGTAGCGGCAGTAAAACTCCAAAAAATGGGTGATGGTTTAGAAGAGGGCGTCACTATAGGTCCACTCGTAGAAGAGAAAGCCATTCAGTTTGTAGAAAATGTGGTTGAAGATGCTAGAAAAAAAGGTGCTGAAGTTGTGCTAGGAGGCACAAGGTATCAAAAAGAATCATTGATATATGAGCCTACTATTTTAACGAATGTTAATGCGACTATGGATGTTTATAAGGAGGAGGTTTTTGGCCCTGTAGCACCTATATTCAAATTTAAAACCGAAGAAGAGGTGATAGATTATGCAAATGATACACCATATGGTTTGGCATCTTATTTCTATGGAAAAGATTATGCAAGAATCTGGCGCGTTGCTGAAGCTTTGGAATATGGAATGGTCGGTATCAATACCGGAATGATTTCTACAACGGTTGCTCCTTTTGGCGGAATAAAAGAAAGTGGTTTTGGTAGAGAAGGTTCTAAGTACGGAATGGATGATTACCTAGAAATAAAGTATTTATGCTTTGGAGGAATTGAATAAATATTCAACCCTCGAAATATTGATTTAAAAAAGCACACTCATGAAATTTGCAAGTTATAAGGTTGAAGGTAGAACCACCTACGGTTCTGTAGTAGAAGAGAATAATACCATTTATCTTACTGATATCGGTAAAGAAAACGGCCATGACCTCAGGTATTGGATTGAGAATGATACCATGAATGAATTGAGGGCAATTGCTGAAGCAACCAAAACTCGTCATATAGAAAAATACGTCGATTACTTGCCTCCAATTCTGTCCGCAGAAAAAATTGCTTGTATTGGTGTAAATTATGCGAACAGAAATGCAGAATACAAAGACAATTCAGAATTACCAAAATACCCTAGTTTATTTCTTCGGTATCTAGATTCATTTACCGGAAACAATCAAAATTTAGTACGCCCCCCTGAATCGGATAAATTGGATTATGAAGGGGAGATTGTTATAATTATTGGTAAGGGTGGAAGACGCATACCAGAAGAAAAGGCACTTGAGCATATTGCGGGTTTAACGCTTATGAATGAAGGCACCCTTCGTGATTGGGTTCGCCACGCCAAATTTAATGTAACCCAAGGAAAGAATTTTGAAAAATCAGGTTCTATTGGCCCTTGGATGATGACTTCAGATGAAGTTGCAGATTATACCAATCTAGCTATTCAAACCCGAGTAAATGGAGAGATTAGACAAGATGATAACACCTCTAGATTAATGTTTCCGTTTGCATTTATCATATCGTACTTAAGTACGTTTATGACATTAAAACCAGGTGATATGATTTCTACAGGCACTCCCAATGGCGCCGGCGCCAGATTTGACCCCCCTAAATATCTGAAACCGGGAGACATTATTGAAGTTGAAGCTGCAGGAATTGGAGTTTTAAAAAATGGTGTTGAAGATGAAGTTTTAAAATAAACTAATCCCTCGCGAAGCTTAAAACCTATATGATGGTAGTTTTTATCTTTTTGTTTTAACCGAAATATGTGCTTTATGAAATTTTTTTTTGGATTGGTATTTTCACTTTTGCTATTAACATCATGCAGCCAACCAGAGAAAAAAAGGCCTACAAATATATTAATCATAGTAGCAGACGATTTGGGTTTTACAGACCTAGGTTGTTATGGTAGCGAAATTAACACGCCCAATTTAAATGCTCTTGCTGCCAAGGGGTTAAGAAGCACTTCATTTTATACAGCCCCTACTTGTTCGCCAACACGTGCCATGTTATTATCTGGTGTAGTAAACCATAGAAATGGTTATGGAACAATGGAAGGCGATTGGGCAGATAACCAAAAAGGACTTAGAGGCTATGAAGGTTATTTGAATTGGGATGTGGTAACCTTTCCAAAATTGCTTCAAGATGCGGGCTATCATACTTCAATAGCAGGTAAATGGCATCAAGCTTTTCCTGCAAAAGAACAAACACTCTGGCCTTATTATCGTGGATTTACCCGTTCCTTTATAATGGCTCAAGGTGGCGCTGGTCATTATTATGACAAACAACCACTACTTTCTTTTATACCAGAGGCACTTTATGTAGAAGATACTACTCAAGTAGCAACACTCTCCAAAGATTTTTATTCTAGTAAAAATTATGCGGATAAGACTATCCAATTCATTGACGAAAGTAGGTCAGGGCACAAACCGTTTTTTCATTTTTTATCCTTTACGGCGCCACATTGGCCTTTACAGGTGCCGGATGAAAATATAGATACATATAAAGATAAATACGAAGAAGGTTACGAAGTACTAGCCCAGAAAAGATTTGAGAGAGCACAAGCTATGGGTATTATTCCGGCATCGGCCAAGTTACCTGCCCTAACGCCAAACATTCAACCCTGGAACGAATTAACGGATGTAGAAAAAAGACGTTCTAGTCGAGCAATGGAAATTTATGCCGCAATGATTGACCGAATGGATTTTCATGTTGGTAGAGTGATTGCTCATTTAAAGGAAATCGGTGAGTACGAAAACACTTTGATTGTTTTTATGGCAGATAACGGTGCTGAAGGAAATTCAATTATGGGTTATGAAGATACCGGAGAATGGGTTGAGACCACCTTTGACACAAGTTTTGAAAATATGGGAAGGCTAAATTCCTATACCGAACTAGGAGCAGCATGGGCAAGTGTAAGTTCCCTCCCTTTTAAGTGGTATAAGGCATTTGCAACTGAGGGTGGTGTTAGAGCTCCTTTGATTATTCAATACCCAAAATCAAAAAGAACTGCTAATACCATAGCGAATGACTTTTTATCTGTTATGGATTTAGCGCCAACTTTTCTTGAGTTAGCGGATGTAAAGCATCCAGGGACAACTTATCAAGGAAGAAAAGTTTATCCTATGAACGGTATGTCAATGCTACCATGGTTACATGGAGAAATTGATTTTGTACATCCTATGGAAAAAGCACATGTCTGGGAATTATATGGTAGAATAGGTGTTCGTTTGGGAGATTGGAAAGCCGAAAAAATGGAAGCCCCATATGGAACAGGAGTATGGGAATTATATAATTTAAAGGAAGACCTCATTGAAGAAAATAACCTTGCCAATAACTATCCAGAAAAACTACAAGAACTAATTGGACATTGGAAAGATTATGAAAAAGAAAACGCTGTAACCTTACCAGACAGACCAACCGCATATTCAAAAGAAACGTATTGGAATAAAAAATAGTAATTATACTAGACGTCTTCTCGATATCATAGCGACAATACACAAAACCTAAACAAAAGCATCATATTTCTATAAGAGCTAGGTAGTTAATTAGTATAGTTTTGGAGCAGAACATATCATTATAACAATGATAAATATCAACTTAACTAAACTCATCATGAAAAAACTTGTATTAATTTTTGTCTTATTAGTAACAACCGCAGGGTTTGCTCAGAAAAGTATTTCTGGTGTAATTACTGAAGCTGACACGGATCAGCCCATACCTGGAGTCTCAATTGTTATTGAAGGAAATAGTGTGGGAACTTCAACTGATTTTGACGGGAAGTATCAATTAGAAACCGCCTCAGATACTTTTACGTTGGTTATAAGCTATATTGGCTTTAAGACTGTAAAAGTTTCTAGTACAGATGGGGCAGCTGCCTATAATGTTACTCTAGAGGAAGATACTGCTCAACTAGACGAAGTTATTGTTACAGCCAATAAAACAGCACAACGCTCGCAAGACGTACCTTTGAGTATTACAGCTATAGGCGCCAAAGAACTTGCAAGAACGGGGTCGGTAAAAGCAGAGAATTATTTTCCAAGCATTCCAAATTTAAGTATCTCTTCTTCAGGAGGTGGTGGTGCAAGTTTCGGTGATGGTAGGTCCTCGGGTAAAAATATATCTATAAGAGGTATTTCTGGAAATAATACTACAGCATTTTATTTGGATGAAACTCCATTGCCAGAATTTGCTGATCCTCGTTTATTCGATACCAATAGAATCGAAGTGTTAAGAGGTCCACAAGGAACTTTATATGGGTCAAATACTATGGGCGGTGCAGTAAAAGTAATAACCAATCAGCCAAGTGCATTTGAGACGTCAGGAAATATAGAAGTCAACGCCGCAACTGTCAAAGAAGGCGATGCTGATTATAGTATCCAAGGTGTTTTTAATGTCCCTCTTGTAAAAGATAAGGTTGCTTTACGTATAGGTGCATTTTATGCATTTGAAACGGGAATTTATGATAGAAAACAACAGACTACATTCAACGGTTTTCCATTAAATACAGGAGATGGTACAGGTGCTAACCCAGGTGCAGTCTATGACAGTCCTGATGATGGTTCTAGAATAGCTTATGATTTAGGGCCACTTCCAATTAATCTAGTGGAAAATGGTAATAATGATTTAACCGGAAATTTTGGTGACAATGTAGATGATGAAACTAGCTTTGGTGTAAATATTGGACTCGGGTTTTATCCAAATGAGAATGTAAGAATCATTCCTAAGCTAATTTATCAAAAAACTTCTGGTGACGGTTTAGATTTTTCTGATTTTAGACCAGACAATTTTACACAGTATAGAATGGCTGGTATTGATGAGAAATATGAATTAGATTTATTACATGCGAGTCTTTTGACTGATTTTCAACTGGGTTCAGGTAAATTAACCAATAACCTTTCTTTTACAGTTCTTGATCAATTTGATAGAGAAGATGTTACAGAGCGTGAGAGTTCTGGACCAACAGCTACAGAGCTCACCCCATTTGATGAAAATGGATTGATAATAGCTCCTGTAGATGCACCACCGTTTACGAATACAGGTTTTACACAAGCGAATTTCTATCCTGAGTTTATTGATAGAACTGGCCAATTGAATAAGTTTGTTGAAGAACTTAGATATAGCTCAACAAACGAAGATTCTAATTTCAATTTCACAGCCGGATTATTCTACAGTTCTGAGAGTTCAAAGTTTAACGCGAGTCAGCCTAGAAATACATATCTCGAAGATATATCAGGATTTTTCGAAAACCTAATAGCAATTGGCGTAACAGAAGTTGAGGGATTGCCTGAATTTATTGCATCTGAAAACTTTATCTGGTATTCTCAAGACACAGATTTTCAAACTAATGAATTTGCATTATTCGGGGAAGCGTATTGGGATATTACATCAAAATTAAAAGCGACAGTTGGTTTACGATATTTCTCGTATAATCAAAATTTAAAGCAAACTTTAGCAGGATTTGTTGCCGCTGGAGGTGGAGAGCCTACAGACGAAGAAACAAAAGATAGTGGTGTTACCCCTAAGTTTAATTTGACTTACTCAATTAATGATAATAGCCTTATTTATGGTAGTGCAACTAAAGGGTATAGATTGGGTGGAGCAAATGGTATAGTGCCTGTTCTTTTTGCAGCAGCAGATTTAGAGGCAATTGGTTTGACTGAAGCGCCAAGAACGTTTGATCCTGATTTCTTATGGACGTATGAGTTAGGAAGTAAGAATATCTTTTTAGGAAATAGATTAATTACCAATATGTCTGTATTTCATACCGTATGGAATGAACTACAACAACGTGTTTTCTTACCAACAGGATTTCTATTTGTAGATAATATTGGTCAAGCAACAATGACCGGTGTTGAATTAGAAGTTAAAGGAAAGGTTAATAAAAATCTTCAAATAGGTGGAGCTTTTGGGTATACGAAATCTGAAATAAAGGAAGGTAGTATTTTAACTGGGGCGGAAGCTGGAGATAGAGTATTAAATGTACCTGAATTAACAGCAAGTGCAAATATTCAATATTCTCACGAACTTAAAAAGCAAGGAAGTTCAATGTTCTATAGACTTGATTTGAGTCATACTGGTGATCGAGTAAATACATTTGCTCCTGAAACTGAATCGCAGTTTGTGTTTGACGCATTCACACTTTTGAATGCTAGAATAGGGTATTCAAGTGGAAAATTCGACATCGCTATTTTCGGACAAAACTTAACAAATGAAATTGCTAATTTCGGTGATATTACCTCGTTAGCAGCTACGCCTTTTGGAAGAACAAGATATGCAACCGGAAGACCATCTTCATACGGTGTAAATCTTAAATATAAGTTCTAGCAAGAACTAACCATTACCATTTAAAGTGGGAAGTTGTCTTAAAATACACTTCCCATTTTTTTTCAAAAATTTGGATAGAGATTCCATTTACTATTTTAAGCTTAGATCCGATTACGTTCTCAAAAATTGGATATTTTATACTAAAAAAGCACTATTTCAATTCATAAGAATTACATAATTACAATACTACAAAATGGAGTATACAGCATTACCTAAAGTTCAATCATTTCTGAATAAAGAACAACTGCCGTTATTTATAGACGGTAAACAGCAACCTTCACAATCAGATAAAAAGATAGCGGTACATAATCCGGCAACGGAAGATATACTAGCATATATTCCAAACGCTTCTAAAGCGGATACTGACTTGGCAGTTAATGCCGCTCACAAAGCTTTAAATGACGGGCAATGGCCAAAATTATTGGCCAACCAAAGGGAGAAAATCATGTTGAAATATGCCGATATCATTGAAAAAAATGAACCTGAATTGGCTCAGTTATTGGTTTTAGAACATGGTAAATTGTACGTAGATGCTCAAAAAGAAGTAAGTGCGGCAGTAAATTGTTTCCGTTATTATGCGGGTTGGTCAACAAAAATTGAAGGCTCAACATTAGATGTTTCTTTAGGTGGCGCCAGTCATTTTGCATACACCAAAAGAGAACCAATTGGAGTTATTGGCGCTATTGCACCGTGGAATGTTCCTATAATGATGTACGCATGGAAAACTGCACCGGCATTGGCTTGTGGTTGTACCATTGTTTTTAAACCATCAGAAGAAACCCCGCTTACTGCTTTATTTATGGCAGAACTTTCTTTAGAAGCTGGTGTTCCTGAGGGAGTTATAAATATAATAACCGGAGATGGTCAAAATGCAGGAAATAACATCGTAACACACCCATTAGTCTCAAAAATAACCTTTACGGGTTCTACCGAGGTGGGGAAAATTATAGGACAAGGAGCTGCAAAAACACTTAAGGAATTCACTTTGGAACTAGGAGGGAAAAACCCTGTTTTGGTTTTGGATGATGCCGATATTACAAAAGTGCCTAAAGGTGCGGCTAAGGGAATTTTTTACAACCAAGGACAGGTTTGTGTTTCTGGTTCTAGAATCTATCTGCCTAAAAACAAGTATGATAATTTTGTTGCTGACCTTGGAAGTATTGCAAATGGTATGAAGACCGGTAACGGCCTTGATTCAACCTCGCAAATGGGGCCGTTGGTTTCTCAAAAACATATGCAAAATGTAATGCGTTATATTGATTCCGGTAAACAATCAGGAGCAGAAGTGGTTGCCGGAGGTTCCAAGCTTTTTGATAAAGGGTACTATGTTGCACCAACAGTATTTTCGAATCCGGAAAACAAAAATATCGATATTCTTACCGAAGAAATTTTCGGTCCTGTAATAGTTGCTGTGGCTTATGATGGCATTGATGATTTAATTCAAAAAGCTAATGATACCAGCTATGGTTTGGCTGCTAGTGTGTGGACGAATAATGTTAGTAATATGCACAAAACGTTAGAAAAACTAAATGCAGGTATGATCTATGTCAACTCGCCGGTTCGATCAGATCCAAATTTACCCCTTGGAGGATTTAATCAATCTGGAATTGGCAATGAACTCGGTAGTGAATCTATAAAAGCATATACCAGATTAAAATCTGTGGTAATTGCATATTAAAATAATGTGCCTTAGATTGTTTTATCTTTTTGATTTAAAATATTTCTAGTTTACAGATTATTTTAAATCAATTTTAAAATTAAAATAAATGAAAAATGCTAGCTCAATAGATGTAAATAGTCGCGGTACAATAACCGCAGGACTAGTTCTTGGCACAATTGGAGTACTTTCATTTATTGTTCAGCCGGGTCTGGTTCAGGGGTTTGTAAGTGTACTAGGATTATCTGAGGCTGATGCTAATCTTTTAGCTTCCATAGAAATGGCAGGTATCGCCATTGCAACTATTCTGGCTATTTTTTTAACTCGAACAGTAAGTTGGAGAGTTATTTTGGCAGCAGCATTGATAATCGCAGCAGCAGGTAACTTATTTTCAGCACTTGGTGATAACGACACTAGCCTTCAAATAGCAAGATTTATTACTGGAATAGGCGAAGGTTTAATTATCTCATTAAGCTTTACAATTATAGGTTTAACTCAAAAAACGGAAAGAAATATAGCGCTTTACCTTGCGCTATTGATGACCTATGGTGCATTTGGTCTTTGGGGAATGCCCTTAGCTTTTCAGACTATTGGCTTAAATGGTATTTTCATAATTTGGGCTGTTCTGACTCTAATTGCTCTTTTTACCATTAAATATGTGCCTATTTCATCTGCAAGTCAAGAGGAGTCAAGGCCTTCAGCAGTACAATTAGGCATAGGGTGGTTAATTTTGGCGCTATTTTCAGTTTTTGCCTACAACGCAGCCATTGGTCTTGCGTGGGCTAATTTATTCCTCATTGGGATGGATATTGAACCAAATGAACAAACCGTTGCCAATGGGTTACTAATTGCTCAATTTGCTGGTATTGCAGGAGCTTTAGGTGCTGTTTATCTTTCAGATCGTATTGGAAGTTTTTGGCCATTTTCCCTTGGTGTTATTGTAGCGGCTGTTTGTATTTCTTTCTTATTAGCAGAGCCATCAATTTTAATATTCGGAATTGCGGTATCTGGTTTTAACGCATTATGGAACTTTACCTTACCTTATTTGTTGAGTATAGTAGGTGATATGGATTCAAAATCACGTATGATGACTCTTGCTATTGCAATACAAATGGTTGGTCTTGGTTCTGGGCCATATTTAGCCTCTAAACTATTTGAATCTGGTTTTGGCTTTAAAGAGATGGAAATTATCACAATAGTTGCTTTAGTAGTAAGTATTGTAATTCTTGCCATTCCAGTTCGTATCCATAGTATCCATTTGAAAAAAAGATAGAAGTGTTTTTTCGAGGAATTTTTGTCAACTAGCAAAAACACAAAAGTTAAACAATAACTGCATTTATATGTAATCTTAAAAAGCGATTTATCATTAATTTTAATAAACATTAAATAGCCAATCATGGATAAAAAAACAATACTCATCGTAGGAACAGCGGATACTAAATCTGATGAGTTATTGTACATGAAAAGCTGTGTTGAAGAACAAAATGGAATAGCGATGATTATGGATGTTGGGGTTCTTGGTGATCCGTCGTTTACACCAGAATATTCCAAACATGATGTTGCCAAAGCGGCAAATACTACAAATGAAGATATTATTGCATTGGGTGATGAGCACAAAGCGATGAACAAAACTGCAGAAGGCGCTTCAATTCTAACCAGAAGATTATATGATGAGGGCAAGATTGATGGTATGATTGCATTAGGGGGTACCATGGGTACCGATTTGGCTTTGGATACCGCTGCTTCACTTCCATTGGGTGTTCCAAAATACGTGGTTTCCACAATAGCCTTTTCTCATTTGATTCCACCAGAAAGAATAACACCAGATTTGACTATGATGCTTTGGTCGGGTGGATTATATGGTTTGAATACAGTATGTAAATCTGTACTAAGTCAAGCTTGTGGAGGAGTTTTAGGAGCTGCAAAAGCCTATCGAAAACCAAAGGCCCAAAAACCTATGATTGCCCTAAGTTCTCTAGGTAAATCCGCTTTGACATATATGGTTCGTTTAAAACCAGAACTTGAGAAAAGGGGATACGAATTAATTGTATTTCATACCACAGGACAAGGCGGTCGGGCATTGGAGTGTTTGGCTGGTAGAAAACGTTTTGCAGCCGTATTGGACTTTAGCCTTCAAGAGGTTGTGAACGATTTCTATAAATCAATTGTGACCTCCGGTAGCAGCCGCATGGAAACTGCAGGTCTAAATGGAGTCCCCCAAATTATAGCCCCTGGGTCTATAAATATTATAGACATTCCAACATGGCAAAAACCGATTAAAAAGTTAAGAGATAGACCATTTCATGTCCACAATAGATTGTTGTCATCAGTAGTCTTAAGTAAGAAAGAATTGCGAAGAGCTGCCCGAAATATTGCCAAAAAAGCATCTATGGCAAAAGGTAAGGTTTCAATGATTCTTCCTAAAAAAGGCGTATTAGAATGGGACAGAAAAGGAAACGAATTGTATAATCCCAAATCGTTAGATGTGTTTTTTAAAGAACTTCAGGAGAGTATCAAACCCGAAGTAGATTTAATCACGTTAAACTGCCATATCAATGACCAAGCTTTTACGGATAAAGTACTTGAGATTTTTGATGATTGGGTGGAAAAAGGAATTATAGAAAAAGGAGTTCAGTAAAATTTACCATGGAGAACAAGAATACAATCAAAGCTTTACTACTTGATTTTGGTAGTGTGATCAGTAAGTCCCTTTTTGAAAGGCATAGTCTTATTGAAGAAAAATTGAACCTACCCGAAGGTACGCTAACTTGGAAAGGGCCATTCGATCCAAAAAACGACCCCTTATGGATGTCCATGCAGCGAGACGAAATTACCGAGCGCGATTATTGGAGAACAAGAGCTAGAGAAGTAGGTGAGTTGGTCGGCCAACAAAACTGGTCAATGATAGACTTATTAAACGCTATCGGAGGAGAAACAAATTATAATAAAATACTAAGACCAGAAGCATTGGAAACAATAGCCTTGGTAAAGAAATCAGGATTAAAGGTTGGCATATTGAGTAATGAAATTGAATTGTTTACAGGTAAGACATTTGTAGACAATCTTCCTTTTATCAATGAATTGGATACGTTTTATGATGCTACCCATTCCGATATCTTGAAACCTGACCCTCGGTCGTACAATTCAGCATTAGACAATCTACAGCTTGAAGCTAAGGATGTACTTTTCGTGGATGACCAATTAAGAAATATAGTAGGGGCAATGAAATGCGGTTTAAAAACTCTTCATTTTGATATAACACAACCAAAAGCGTGTTACGATTATGTAACAAGTGTAATGAACATAAAATAATACAGTATGAGTACTACAACAGATCAAATTACGGCAATAAATATTGAGGAATGGAATGGTAAAGAGCAATGGCACCCCATGGGTCATCCTAATGATATGCTTAAAAAGCCGCCATTAATTATTAATAAGGGCAGAGGGGTTTATATTGAGGATAATAAAGGCAACAAGATGGTAGATGGTGTTGCCGGCCTTTGGAATATTAACTGTGGTTATGACCGCCCTGAAATAAAAGAAGCAATAGTAAAACAACTAGATGAGTTGGTATATTATTCTACTTTTAAAGGAACATCACACCCACGTTCTATAGAATTGGCGCATCTTTTAATAGAGATGATGGAACCAGAAAATATGAAGCGTGTTATGTTTAGCTCTGGAGGTTCTGATGCTATGGAAACAGCTATGCGTATTGCGCGCCAATACTGGAAAATGTTAGGTCAAAAAGATAGATTTAAATTTATCTCATTAAAACAAGGCTATCATGGTACGCATTTCGGTGCAGCTTCTGTAAATGGTAATACACGATTCAGAAGAAACTACGAACCTATGTTACCAGGTTGTTTTCATGTAGATGTTCCTTGGGATTATAGAAACCCATACACAGAAGACCCTGAACAATTAGGTAAGATTTGTGCAGAACTTGTAGATCGTGAAATTCAATTCCAAAGTCCAGATACGGTTGCCGCTTTTATTATGGAACCTGTATTAGGTGCAGGTGGTGTTATAGTTCCACCGGATAATTACATGAAACTGGTAAGGGCAGTATGTGATAAACATGGGGTCTTGCTTATTGCTGATGAAGTTGTAACTGGCTTCGGTCGTACAGGAAGTATGTTCGGCAGTAGATTATATGGAGTAAAACCAGATATAATTACACTAGCCAAGGGAATTTCCTCTGGTTATATTCCACTAGGTGCTACAGTTTGCAATGAACGCATAGACAATGCATTCAAAGAGAATGAAGATTCTTTCGGTGCCATTGGTCATGGATATACTTATTCAGGACACCCAATTGCCTGTGCAGCAGCTATTGCTGCATTAAAAATAGTCAAAGACGAAGACTTGCCCGGCAATGCAGCAAAGCAAGGTGCGTATTTGATGGACAGGTTAAAACCTTTGGAAGACAAGTATGATTTCATAGGTAATATTAGAGGAAAAGGATTAATGCTAGCCATTGAAATGGTTGAGGATAAGACGAGTAAAAAACCAAATAGAGCTATTGTTGCACAGATTTTTAAGCATATGCTTACCAAAGGGGCATTTGTAAGAGCAGCGGGGAATAATATTATTATTTCTCCCCCATTAGTTATTCAGAAAGAAGAACTCGATATCATTATCGATGCATTGGAATTCGCCTTAGAAGAGGTTAATAAATAAGTTGTTTAAGTTAGTTTGAAATGGTACTGGGCTTTATATTTATGAAGTTAGTACCATTTTTTTACACTCAATATCAAGATAATGGCTCATAAATGTTGAGCAGAAACAGATTTTTAAAATGCCAAAAATATCAGCCAAAGGATCACAAATGCCAGCATCGCCAATACGTAAATTGGTGCCGTTTGCAGAAAGTGCAAAAAAAAGAGGTGTACATGTGTATCATCTAAATATCGGCCAACCCGACATTAAAACACCAAAGGTTGCATTAGATGCGGTGAAGAATAATACGATTGATGTATTGGCTTATAGTCGATCAGAAGGTTCAGAAACCTACAGAACTAAACTAGCCGCCTACTATCAAAAAAATAGTATTCCTGCAGTAGCAGAGGACATCATTGTTACTACAGGTGGCAGCGAAGCACTCTTGTTCACTTTTGGAAGTATTATGGATAGTGGAGATGAAGTTATCATCCCAGAGCCATTTTATGCAAATTACAATGGGTTTTCAGCAGCATCAGGAGTACAGGTTATTCCGGTAATTTCAAAAATTGAAAACAACTTTGCTCTGCCTCCTATTGAAGAGTTTGAAAAACTAATTACTCCAAAAACCAAAGCTATTTTAATTTGTAATCCTGGAAATCCCACGGGCTATTTATATACTAAAGAAGAAATAAAGAAATTGGGCATCTTGGTCAAAAAACATGACCTTTTTCTAATAGCTGATGAAGTGTATCGTGAATTTGTCTATGATGGTAAAGAGCATTATTCCATAATGGAATTAGAAGGACTTGAAGAACATGCTATTGTTATAGATTCCGTATCTAAAAGATACAGCATGTGCGGGGCTAGAATTGGCTGTATGGTTACTAAAAACAAAGAGGTAATAGCCACCGCATTAAAATTTGCGCAAGCTAGACTATCGCCCCCTACCTATGCCCAAATTGCTTGCGAAGCTGCTCTAGAGACTGAACAGGCCTACTTTGATGATGTGATTTATGAATACGTTGAACGAAGAAATATCTTGATTCAAGAGCTAAAAAAGATAGAAGGGATAAAAGTAGCACATCCGAGCGGTGCGTTTTATTGTATTGCAGAGCTTCCTTTGCAAAATGCAGATAACTTTGCCCAATGGTTATTAGAGGAATTTGAGTATGAAAGAGAAACTATAATGGTTGCGCCGGCAGCGGGATTCTACTCAACACCTGACGTTGGTTTAAATCAAATTAGAATTGCGTATGTTCTTAAAAAGGATGATCTAATCAAAGCAATACACATACTTAAATTGGCATTAAAACAGTATAAAAGCTTAAACCGAATTTAGTGTTCAAAATCAGCTAACAAAAAGACTTATTTCTGCTGTTGAATTTTTCTATATTCATTTGGGGTATGACCAGTCATATCCTTAAAAAGGGTAGAAAAATAGGGAGGATATTCAAAACCTAGATCGTAGCAGATTTCTTTAAGGTTTTTGTTGGAATAGGCCAGTAGTCGTTTGGCCTCTAACATAACCCTGTTCAACAAGTATTTCTTGGCGGTAACGCCTGTAAACTCCTTAACAAGGTCGGATAATTTTCTTCTAGATAAACTTAATTGCTCCGCATAAAATTCCATATTATGGTTAACCATAAAATGTTCTTCCAGCAGATTTAAAAAATTGGTATAGAGTACTTTATTATGGTTATCTATTTTTCCCTTTGTTGTATCTATTACAATTTCCCTAGCCTTCCGTTCAATTTTTAGTATCAAACTTATAAAGAGATGTTGGACAATAGCCTTACTTGTAAAAGCTCCTTCAGGTTCATAATACTCTTTTAAGAGAACATTAAAATGGGATTTAATATTCTCAATTCCCATTTTTTCGAATTTAATAAATTTTAAATCCGATATGTATCCATTCAACTTCGAGTAATAGGTAGACTTATAAGTGAGTCCAGCACTTGGAATGAATTCATTTTTATATTTGATAGAATATCCATTCAAGTCCTCCCCTTTAACAATTCGGAAGATCTGTTTTTTTTGAATAAAAAAAAGTGTGTTAGGTTTGAGATCAATAAGTTCATCATCAATCATAAAAGAGCCCTTACCGGAAAATAAGAAGATAATTTCCTTATAATCATGGGCATCCATCTTTCCATTACCTTTTTCAAAAGATTGATTAGGGGTTAATTGTTCTATTGTGAACGCTGATTCTTTATTGTTTCTAAGCATTTCTAGTATTGAAAAATTGTAAACTAAATATCGCGCACTAGCAAGTTTGCTAATGTAATATATTGAAATTCTATCAGCTTAGAAAGATAATTAAAAGTATGCAAGAAGTGATTTGATAAAAGGCTGATTTACGGAACATCTAAAAACTCTTTACAAAAAGCGGATTTTGTTAAGAGTTTTACTTTTTTGAAGTATGTTTTAGGGAGTTCATCCACAATATTGATACAATATTCAATAGGCGTAATGTAAAGAGTTCTTCATAGGTTGCTTTTTTCCAATGTCTGTTGATTTGGAATTTGAAAGGGGAGTAGATTTTTTATAGCCTTAAACAAATGTTCGTGAGAAAAATCAGTTAAAATATGTACTTTGTCAAGATTAAGAGATAAGTTTAAACTTACAGTTAAAACAGTATTGAAAGCGCCATGAGATTTCTTAGGCTCTAGATAATATTCCAAATTTATGCCAATTAGACCAAAAGAACATGCGTTAGAAGATTTATCCCGGACCAAATTTCAACTTGTTCTCCCTGAAGTTTGGGTTTACAGAGACAAGGATAAGGACTACGGTATTGATGGAGAAGTTGAAATATTCAATGAAGACGGTCGGTCGACTGGACTTATGTTTTATGTGCAACTAAAAGGAACTGCATCAAAAAAAGATTCACAAATACACAATGTGGACTTAAAAATTGAGACATTAAATTACTTCAGACAACTAGACTGTAGTAGACGACAATAGTATAGCAGGAGAGATTGCTAATGGGAATGTTAATCTGTGTACGACTTTGGTTACTAATATGAGTTATATGTTTGTAAATAATACATCATTCAATGGAGATATCTCTAACTGGGATACAGCAGCAGTTACTAATATGAGTAATATGTTTAATGAGGCTTCATCATTTAATGGGGATATATCTAACTGGGATACAGCAGCAGTTACTGATATGAGTGCTATGTTTGCTGTTGCTTCAGCATTTAATGGGGATATATCTAACTGGAATACAGCAGCAGTTACTAATATGAGTACTATGTTTAGAGACGCTACGGCATTTAATGGAGATATATCTAACTGGAATACAGCAGCAGTTACTGATATGAGTGCTATGTTTGCTAGTGCTTCAGCATTTAATGGGGATATACCTAACTGGGATACATCAGCAGTTACTGATATGAGAGCTATGTTTGCTAGTGCTTCAGCATTTAATGGGGATATCTCTAACTGGGATACAGCAGCAGTTACTGATATGAGTTTAATGTTTAGAGACGCTACAGCATTTAATGGAGATATATCTAACTGGAATACAGCAGCAGTTACTGATATGAGTAATATGTTTAGAGACGCTACAGCATTTAATGGAGATATATCTAACTGGGATACAGCAGCAGTTACTAGTATGGGTCTTATGTTTTATGGTGCTACATTATTTAACCAAGACTTATCAGGCTGGTGCGTCACAAACATCACGTCTGAACCAAATGGTATTGCAGATAATTCAGCCCTAACAAACGCTTATAAACCCATCTGGGGAACTTGTCCAAATTACAATATAAACGTCACAGCATCTTCTAATTCTGATTATACCCTAGCAGGTTCTGACAGAAATGGAGCAGTATCAGGAAACGACCCTTCAATAACTATTAATGTAGGAGACGAGGTTAACTTTATTGTTGATGCTGCTAGTCATCCATTCTATATTAAAACAGCTCAAGGAACGGGTACAGATAATCAAGTTTCCAATGTAACTAATAATGGAGCTACAAGCGGAGTAGTAAATTGGACACCTACAGCTGCTGGAACGTATTACTACCAATGTTCAGTTCACGACGGTATGTATGGAACAATTACAGTTCAATAACAGGTATATCATCTTCAGTTAGTTCAGATAGCCCTACAATGCACTTTACCTTATTCGAAACAGCAAGTAGATGAGGTTAAAGGCTCTTACGTCTAGGGTGAGTTAACTGTAGTTAAGCCCCAATCTCTGAGGGCTATTTATTTTACTTGATTTCATGCATATAACAGGCCTCTAAATCTTTGACAACCATTGTGTTGTATGTAGTTGAGGCTGTGATAGTTGACACTAAATCAACTATAAGCACTACGTTCAATGCCATTACTAAGACATAAACCATAGGAACCCATCTTGAGACGCTGAACTCTTCGTGGCCAGCTAGCCAGCTTATCCCTCTATTTAGCATCTTCTGACTCTTTAAGTTCATTCTCCATTACTACTCCTAATCCAGCGATAGCAAGTCTAATGCTTTGATTAATAGAGCGTTGGTGCAATTTGCTGTACTTGTCTAGTATAGCTCGCTCCGATGGCAGAAGCATGCACTTATAAGCATAGCTGAGATTCTCTTTCTTCTTGTTCATAGTTTTAGTTTTAATTATTATTAATTCTTAACAAATGGTAAGGCTGTTAACACTCCATCCTTAGTGAATACTACTCTTCCAGAGCCAGCAGTAATAGGTTCTACTTTAGCGTCTCTATCTTCTTTACTTAGGCTGTTCTGCACTTTCACATTAGTGTTGTACTCGCTTGCCTTGTCGTCTACGAATAAGTCGAGGTTTAAATAACCTTTCTCATTAATAAAGCCGTAATTGATATATTGAGCCAGCTCCTCTAGATTTAATTCAGTAGCGTTAAAGTTCCTAGCTAAAGAAGATTTTTCTGTAGGTGTCTTTGGCTTGCCTTCCCAAGCAGTAGGATGTATCGATATTTTAAATGTATTCATTGCAGTATTTAAAAAGTTAAGCCCTATCAGTTTCAGTTATCTCGCCCTGCATGGCTAGAAATTCGAATCCTCAAGGGCTAAATATTTTCTATTAGAATGCAGTCTAATTAAAAGAACTTTATGCTCTTTTTTAAATAACAACTCTATAAACTGACCGTTTATAAGACAGTAGAGCTTTTTATTAAAAACAAACATTGATGCTATGTGTTAGGGTTGATTTACAGGGAGTTAAAAAATAAGGTGCTGAAAAGTAGGCCAAAACGTCAGATTTCGATAATTAAGCGACGTAAGAGAAAAAAACGGTCGTTTGCACACTGATATCACAAGTAAAGTGGACATAGGTTGACTGTCTATTTTAGTGTAATGAGCCTAAAAAGTGTATTTATTTCAAGTTATTTCAAGACTGAGAAGGCCCAAAATCTAGTTGAATCAATATTGAAGTGGGTTATTTCTTGTTTTTAAAAAAACACTGCTACTCAGGTTAACCACATTTGAGGTAGTGTTGATTCTTAATCGATTGTTAGGAAAATTAGATAGATGGGAACTTGAACCACTCCTTATCGTTTACTTAATCGCCTCTAGAGATAGGGGCTTTTTTGTGTCTTGTTTTGAGGGAAGAATGTATCAATACGCCTTCAATCCAGCAATCAATCCAGCCAGTTAAATTCCTCCCCTTCTAGGGCCAGTATAGGCATCCAATGACTCTTGTATATACAACAGTTGTAATGCAGATGTACATCACTGCAAATCAGTTAGTTGAGTATGAGTAAAGATTAGCTAAGATAGTATACCGTTATCGGTAAAGCGTTGAATAGTAGGATATTGTAGAATAATGTATCCGTAAGAGAATAAAGACCGAATAAGTGAAAGTGTTCACAAATGGTTCACTAAGGAGAGTGGAATAAGTAGATTAAGTCTTGTGAAGTGTTGTTATGATTGAGCCAGCGAGCAGATTTGAACTGCCGACCTCTTCCTTACCAAGGAAACGCTCTA
>JABAZL010000139.1 GCA_018608425.1 Flavobacteriaceae bacterium | reverse complement strand
CTCAGTTTGTAGATTTTATTATCTTGTGTTAATAAAAATAAAAGTCCTTTGACTGAAACAATTACATCACAAGCCCCTGGTCGTATTTGCCTTTTTGGAGATCATCAAGATTATTTAGAACTCCCAATAATTGCGTGTGCAGTAGACCGAAGACTTCGTATTAATGCAACTCCTAATGGAACAAATCAGTTGTTGATTCAAATGCTGGATTTAAATAAAAAAGAATGCATTGCAATTGATTCCAAAGAAACTGTAATTCAAAAAGGAGATTTCCTCCGAACGGCTTTAAAAGTTCTTAAACCACACGGATGTATCCCTACAAAGGGTTATGATATCGAAGTTCAAGGCAATATCCCAATCAACGCAGGCTTGTCTAGTTCAACAGCACTGACTATTGCTTGGATTCAGTTTTTAATTGAGGCCTTTGGAATTAATACTGAAGTAACACCATCGTGGATTGCACAGCGTGCATATGAAACTGAAGTTTTGGAACAGGGAAGTTCAGGAGGTTCAATGGATCAATATGCCATTGCTGTGGGAAAACTTATATACCTTAATACAGTTGACAACTCCTTTGTTCGTATTTCAAAACCCATCGGACAGTTAGTTGTTGGAGTTTCGGGAATAGCCAAAGACACTTTTGGTACGCTTGCATACTTAAAAGACCATGCGCTTAAAGCTATTGCACAAGTAAAAAAAGTATTTCCAGATTTTGAAATTGCTGAAGCAAAAAGTATCGATCTGGATCGTTATTTGAATTGTGTAGATTTCGAATTGAAGGCTGTTTTTACAGCTGCTGTAATCAATCATTCCATAACAAAGGAAGCAAAAATAGAGCTAGATAAATCAAATCCTGACCCAATTGTATTGGGCGATTTGATGAATCAACATCACGAGCAATTGCAGATGAATTTAAAAATATCACCTCCAAAAATTGAAGCAATGATTGAAGCTACTCTGGAAGCAGGTGCGTGTGGAGCAAAAATTGTTGGCTCTGGTGGGGGCGGCTGTATTGTGGCAATGACTAATAAAAACAACACAGAAGAGCTTATACACGCATTGAAAAAAGCCGGTGCTGTTGATGCTTTTGTGGTTACACAATCGAATGGAAGTTCAGTAAATACAACTGCTTCATGATCCAATCTCTCCTCATTATGGCTGCGGGAGCTTCTTCACGCATGAAATTGTCAGTAGCTAAGAATATTGGATCTGTCGCAACTGAACAAGCGAATAACAGGACCAAAGGGCTTATCGAAATAGGAGAAAACGGAAAACCTTTGCTGTATTACTTGTTGCGGAACGCTCAAGATGCAGGTTATAGAACCATCTATTTAATCACAGCTGCTGATGCTTCTTTTTTTCGTTCTACCATTCGTTCGCTTCCTAATTTAAATCAACTTCGTTTTGTTTTTGTTACCCAACACATTCCAAAGGGAAGAATAAAACCCTTGGGTACAGCCGATGCCGTTTTTCAGGCTATGGAACAGTATCCTGAACTACAAACAAACAACTTTTCAGTATGTAATAGCGACAACCTCTATACTGTAAGCGCTTTTCGCAAGCTCCGATCAATTGAGCAAGGGAGCGGTTTGATTGCATACGATTCTGATTTTTTAAATTTTTCAAAAGAAAAGATTGCTGGCTTTGCACTTCTTGTTTTTAACCTGGATTTCTATCTTGAGAGTATCATTGAGAAACCCGCTGCATTAGATTTTAAAAAAGCGGCTGACAAGCACGGAAGGGTATACATCAGTATGAATGCATTTACTTTCGAAGGAAATGTGATGTATTCGTTTTTAAGAGATTGTCCAATCAATATCGATCGAGATGAAAAGGAACTCCCAACGGCATTACTCAACATGATTCAAGTACATCCAACTTCCGTAAAAGGTATTTCCATGCAAGAACACGTGCCCGATTTAACAACAAAAAAAGACCTATTACTTTTAGAGGACTATTTAAGCACACAAAAACGCTAGCGGCTATGTTCTTTTTTTATACATTTAAGATTCAAATTTATTCGCTATGACACTTTCAACTTTAGACTGGGGTATTATCATTTTATTTTTTGCATTAACCCTGATTATTGGACTAGTAGTTTCTAGAAAGGCAGGTACTAGTACAACAGAATTCTTCTTGTCTGGAAGGAACATGCCTTGGTGGTTATTAGGAATATCGATGGTTGCGACTACCTTTTCTGCGGATACGCCGAATTTAGTTACCGATATTGTTCGTAAGAACGGAGTTTCTGGAAACTGGGTTTGGTGGGCGTTTCTTCTTACCGGAATGTTGACCGTTTTTGTATATGCAAAGCTGTGGCGTAAGTCGGGAGTAGTAACTGATTTAGAGTTTTATGAACTCCGATACAGCGGAAAAGGTGCTGCATTTTTACGTGGATTTCGAGCCTTGTATTTAGGTGTCTTTTTTAATATCATGATCATGGCGTCGGTGTGTTTGGCAGCCATTAAAATAGGAAGTGTACTCTTGGGCTTTACCGCTATTGAAACGCTCGTAATTGCTTCAACTATAACCGTTTTGTATAGTTCTTTGGGCGGATTAAAAGGAGTCGTTATCACCGATTTTTTCCAGTTTATTTTGGCAATGGGTGCTACTTTTTGGGCAACCTATTATATTATCGATTTACCTCAAATTGGAACTTTAGAAAATTTATTAACCCACCCAAATGTAGTACCTAAGTTAGATTTCATTCCTGATTTTCAACAACGCGAGGTTTTCATAACCTTATTTATATTGCCTATCGCCGTTCAATGGTGGAGTGTATGGTATCCTGGTGCTGAACCAGGAGGTGGAGGTTATATTGCACAACGTATGTTATCTGCAAAGGATGAAAAAAATGCAGTTTGGGCAACCTTATTATTCAATTTTGCTCATTATGCTTTACGTCCATGGCCGTGGATTCTTATTGCATTGGCGAGTCTAATTATATTTCCAGACATACAATCCATACAACTTGCATTTCCGAATATTGATCCAAGTATTGTAAAAGATGATTTAGCATATCCTGCTATGATGACCTTTTTACCAGCTGGACTTATAGGACTCATAGTTGCTTCGCTTATCGCAGCCTTTATGTCTACGATTTCCTCTCATTTGAATTGGGGATCGAGTTATGTGGTTTATGATTTCTATCAACGTTTTGTAAAGCCAGATGCTTCAGAGAAAGAATTGGTTAAAGTGGGACGCTTGAGTACGGTAGTTCTGATGATTGCTTCTGCCTTGTTTGCTCTCTTGTTAAGCAATGCTTTAGAAGCCTTTCAGATTTTATTGCAAATTGGAGCAGGAACCGGTCTACTCTTCATAATGCGCTGGTTCTGGTATCGAATAAATGCATATAGTGAAGTAACTGCAATGACGGTTTCCTTTATTCTTGCACTATACTTTAAACTGATACATGTAAAACTAGGTTTTGATCCAATTGCCAATGATATTCAACTTGTTTTAGGAGTTGCCATTACAACGGTTTCATGGGTGGTTGTGACCTTATTAACTTCTCCTTCTGATAAGTCAACGTTAAACGAATTTTACAAAATCACTCAACCCGGTGGGCCAGGGTGGAATAAAGTAGTTTCGGATGCAAAAGGAGATGGTATTGATTTAGATACTCAAAAAAGAGCATGGAATGTTCCTACGGGGATTTTGTGTATGCTAGTTGGTTCTGTAGGAATTTATGGCGCATTGTTCAGCACGGGTTATTTTATATATGGAGAATACATCGAGGGCTCTATATTGTTCTCGGTTACCATTTTAGCCTTTATCATTTTGAGAAAATTGATGAAGAAGTTGATGTTTACCGAATAGTTATGTAATTCGAAACTCTAGTGATATAAGATGAATCTAAATCAAGTTACTGTCCCTTCATTAGATTTAACTAA
>JABAZL010000048.1 GCA_018608425.1 Flavobacteriaceae bacterium | reverse complement strand
TGGATAAATCCAGAAACTTATTATTGGACTGGTAACAATTCAAAATCCTCTGTAATTATAGCAAATAATGCAGACTGTAACAGCAATAACTTTAGAATCAACCTTGATGGTGAAAATGGTCTTATTACCTCTTCAGGAACTAGTGGTTTTGGATTTCAGGGGGAAGTTTCTAATCAGGCAGATTTAAATCAATGGCAGATGATCTCAGTAATTTCAGATGGATCAAATGCAAAAATCTATCGAAATGGAAATGAGATTGCTTCTTCATCTTCTGCTTCGTATCAAATAATGGGCTGCTTAGCTATTGGGCTCCATCGACAAAGCAATGGCCATTGGTATTATTTTGATGGGAAAATTGATGATGTTGGAATATGGAATAGAGCACTTACTGAAACAGAAGTTCAAGGGTTATTAACAGGTGGAATTGATGCTTCAACAACTACAGTTAGTCTTACAAGCTCTGACACTGATCAAGTTGTTGCAGAAAATACTGTTGTTTCACTTACTGCATCTTTTTCCCAACCTATGGAAAGTAGCCCTACGATTTCGATTATAGCTACAAACACCCAATCGAATGCATCTCTAGCTCTAGTTTCTGGAGTCGCAATGAGTTCAACAAGTTCTGCATCTGTATGGACTTATCAATGGACTGTAAACACCACAAACACATTAGAAAATGTATCGATCACAGTGTCAGGAACAACAACTTCTGGTAGCTTATACTCCGATACAACAAGTCTTACTTTTACAATCGATAACGATAATCCTGGTATCAGTGATTTACAGTATAAGTCGAATACTCAGGAGGTAGAAGTCATATTTAACGAACCTGTTTTCTCCCAAGAGAATGGCTCCTTCACTGGTCCGTTATCTTCAGAAAATTTCAGTTTCAGTTTAAGTAATGGTACAGCTTTATTAGGAAATACATCTCCTCTGAGTATATCAGCAAGTGGAACAACGTTTACTTTAGGTGTTGACCTTTCTGGGTTTATATCAGGAACTGAAATACTTTCAGTTATCCCAACAGCTAATTCAATTTATGATATTGCGGGGAATCCAATTTCAACTCTTGGAAATGGGTTTTCTGTTAACCTTATTGACAATATTAATCCCAGTATCGCCGCTTTGGATTTAACCAATGACAACAGTTCTGTTATACTGACTTTTAGTGAAGAAGTATTTTCCTCTTCAGCAAGTTCATTTGATAGTTCAACAGCCAGTAACACTGTATATTCTATTCCAACACAACAAACTCAAACAAGTAGCTGGTCACCCTGGATATATAACTTTGATCTCAATGTACCTGAGGGATATTTCGTTTCTAAAATTACATTTGATTTTGACGCAGTGGATCAAGGATGGGGTGGAACAAACGCAAATGCTACCGTAAAAATCAACAGTACAGAACTAGGAAAAGCACAATTAACTCATAGCGTAAATAGCTTTTCGTTATCAAAAACGGATACATTTCAGGACTTTAACTACAACGGACCAAATGAGTTGAAATTTTATTTTATTGGCTGGTCGGGTTGGAGTTCAACTACAACAAATGGCCAATTAACGGTTTATTATTCTCCACTGAATATAGAGGCTGCTGATTTTGAATTGGGAATATCTGGAGGTACTGCAACACTTGCAAGCAACACTCCAACCAGTATTTCATCAAACGGAAATAACTATATGCTTGGTCTCAATTTAAATGGGACTGCAGATGGGTCTGAAATTTTAACTATCAATGTGGTTTCGAATGAGATCTATGATTCTGCTGGTAATGCAGCAGCTAGTTCTATTAGTTCTATTACGCTATTGGATAATGTAGCCTCAACAATCAGTTCAACGATACTTTCAAACACCAATACAGGAGTAATTGTACAATTTACAGAACCTTTGGGTAGCTTCTCAAATTGGAGTCCTAATGAACCTAATAATATTAATGGTGGTGAACATTATGGGGAACTAGAACCTACAAGAAAATTTAATGATGTAACTGGCATCGGAGTCTATGAATCACTAATTGAACTCGATTACATTACTAATTCAATTACTAACTACACCTTTAAAGGATCATTCAGAGGTCATTCTTATTTCATAAGTAATACAATCAATAATTTTGCAAATTCTAAACTAAATGCTGAACAAGTTGGTGGATATTTAGCTGTAATTAAAAGTGAGGCCGAATTGAATTTCATTATTGAAAACACAACCAATACAGCAAGATATATTGGTTTATTTCAAGATGTGAATGATGAAACCTATAATGAACCATCGGGAGGATGGAAATGGTTAGATGGTACTTATGCAGCTACAACAGGATTTAATCTTAATGCAGTAAACCTTTCAGTAAGTGGAGGTACTGCATCTTTAACAAAAACCACTCCTATTTCTGTGGTAGAAATGAGTAATAATCGATATTTATTAGAGCTTCCAATTCAAGGTGAAGTGTCCGGAAATGAGATGATTACTGTTGGAATTAACAGTAATGTAATTTATGATGCTGCAGATAATATAATCTCCAGTACACAGGTCAATAACACTGTTCAACTTCAAGACACCAGCAAACCAAATGTTGTTCTATCTGATGACAGATCAAAAGAGATTTTTAAAGGAGGAGACATTATAGAAATTACTGCAACCTTTAACGAAGATATGGCAGCTTATCCTAGTGTATCTTTTTCCAATTTGAATTCAAGTTTTCAGATGTCAGCAACAAATTCTGCTTCAATTTGGACTTACAATTGGACTGTAACCGACACCCTTAACGAAACTGTTAATGTTAGTGTTGAAGGACAAGATCTTCTCGGAAATACCTACACAGGGACTGATACTTTATCGTATGTAGTTGACAATACTCTTCCAATAATTATATTTTCTGACGACCAAACTGATTCATATTTACGTTCAGCGGATACCGTGATCATAGAAGCTACTTTCTCTGAAACATTAGGTAGCACACCTACGCTTACATTATCAGATGGAAATTTAAATAATACTGTAGCTATGAGTGGCCCTTCTTCGAACAACACGTGGAGCTTCACGTGGAGTGTTGGAGCTGCAGATTGGTCAGATGGCCCTGTTAGCATTCAAATACAAGAAGCTGAAGACCAAGGTGGAAACTCCTATTCAGGTGTTGCAAGCTTGACCTATACGATTGACAACACCGCACCTACCCTACAGTTAAGCTCTAATAGCATATCGGGAGTAGTTAAATCAGGTGATGAAATTATATTCGAAGCACTAATAAGTGAGGCTCTAACAAATCCACCAGTGCTTTCATTTGGCGATGCTTTCTCAACTCAATTGATGAGTCAGACAATTACGCCAACAATCTGGACTTTCAGCTGGAATGTACCAGAGGCTATTGACGGCTTATATAGCTCAACAGCCACTGTAACGGATAACGCTGGAAATAATCAAAGTCAAACAAACACACTAACTTTTTCTATTGACAATACAGCACCGGTTATCAGTGAATTAGACTTATTCCCCGACAATACCGCAGTTGAAGTTACTTTTGATGATACTGTATTTAGCTTGTATTCGAGTAATGTTGCATCAGGAAATCTTGAACCATCGGATTTTGAACTTGGAATATCTGGAGGAGAAGCAACATTGCTAAGCTCAATTCCAGAATCCATAAGTGTTAATCGCACCGCCTATACTTTGTTCTTCACTACTGAGGGTAGTGCTACTGGAAGTGAAACCTTAACCATTACAATTAATTCAAGTGCTATATTTGATTGGGTTGGAAATCCATCTATCTCAAACCAAGTTACTTCTACAGTTCTTTTAAACGATATAACAGCTCCTTTCATAAGAGAAGCTCAAGTAATCGATGACAAAACTTTAACACTTACGCTCAACGAGCTTGCATTTTCGAGCGATGGATCTCCAATTGAAGCAACCGACTTGAGCTTAAGTTTAAGTACTGGTT
>JABAZL010000006.1 GCA_018608425.1 Flavobacteriaceae bacterium | reverse complement strand
TAAGCCTTTATAGCCTCACTAACCGATATAGAAGAGCCTAAATCTGAAATGGATACTTTTTTCAAGGATTTTTTAAGCCTATTAAGCTGTTCTAAATTGCTTAAGCTGTTATTATTTTGACCAAATGCAGTTGAGGTTGTTATCGTTAGACAACAAATTAAAAATAAGGATATTATTTTCTTAAGATTTTCGAATTTGTACGCTCTGTTTTTTTGCATTTTCCTCTTTAATTTTATTTTTAAATTTTTGTATTTTTGCTTTGAATTCGATAGTAAAAATAATTATTACTATCGAATTAATAGTAATAATTTCTAGAAAAATGAAAAAAGAATTTCGCTCCGGCTGTCCAATCTCATCTGCATTAGATGTTGTAGGGGATAAATGGTCTTTATTAATCATTAGAGATATGCTAGTTAAGCACAAAAAGACTTTTAAGGAAATTTCTGATTCATATGAAAAGATTGCACCAAGCATTTTATCTTCACGATTAAAATTGTTAGAGTCATATAAACTGATTTTCAAAACGAAAGTACCAGATAACAAAAAAGAAAATATTTATTTGTTAACGGAAAAAGGGATTCGTTTAACTCCAATAATTATTGAGTTCAGTTTATGGGGAAATTCCAATATGCGAGAATTTAATGAAATAGATGACATTGAATCTTTGAAATTGGATAAGAATTTAATCATTCAAGGAGTTCAAGATGGTTATAATTCTATGCTGCTTAATTTCCGATAATAGCTATATTTAAAGCATTGATTTAGCCAAGACCTATATTCGGTTTGATGGCGTAAGACAAACCATACATATCCATGCCAGCAAACGACTACACGCCATCCTTTTTCTTTAAAAATGGGCACATCAATACGATGTATAGCTCCTTGTTTCGAAAAACGAAGCCGTTACCGTTTAAGCGTAAACGGATTACAACCCCAGATGATGATTTTTTAGACATTGACTTACTCGAAAATGGGAGTGACAAAATCGTTATCCTTTGTCATGGGCTGGAGGGCAGTAGTGATTCTAAATACATTCAAGCTACAGCGGCTTTGTTGGTCAAAAACGGCTATGCCGTGGCGGCCATGAATTACCGTTTTTGCAGCGGAGAAATTAACCGCCAATTGATTACCTACCACAGTGGGCGAACGGAGGATCTCCACGCCGTTATCAACACCGTACTCCCTGATTATAATGCAGTGTATTTAGTGGGCTTTAGTCTAGGTGGAAACCTAGTCTTAAAATACAATGGCGATGGGATTTATCCTTTGCATCCAAAAATAAAGGCCAGTGTAGCTATCTCTGTCCCGGTGGACTTGCATGGTTCGTCCATTAAGCTACAGGACTTAGAGAATCGCTTGTACACTTGGCGGTTTTTACGTACCCTCTCGATCAAGGTCCATCTCAAACACCAGCAATTTCCCGATCAAGTGCCCATTGAACGGCTTAAAAAGGTTAAAAAACTCATTGATTTTGATGAATATTTTACAGCTGGCTTAAATGGTTTTAAAGACGCACAAGATTATTATGCCAAAGCGAGTAGTAAGCCTTTTCTTAAATCGATCTCTCGACCTACGTTGCTCATCAATGCCCTAGACGATCCTTTTTTGTCTGAGTCTTGTTTTCCTGATGCTGAAGCCCAAGAAAACCCCCATTTTAGCTTAATTACGCCACGCTATGGCGGACATGTGGGTTTTGTTTCTACAGGTGAATACTACTGGTCTGAGCTAGAGATACTCCGGTTTTTAGAGGAATATTAAGGATGAGAACTAGTTGGTTTCTTCTTTCTCGTTATTAGATTCGTTGTTTTTTTCAGGAGTGCTAAATACTTCTCCTAGCCAGATACTAGAGCTTAATATTGAAAAATTCAGTATTAAATTTATTTATTTCTGGTCATAAAAACTAAATAAAATAGTTGAAGATTTTAAATGTATAAATTAGATTTTCTAGGCTTTTGATCACAATAAGATCATGCCTTTTTTAACACCTATAAATTTTAAACATTTTAAATTAAATTATTTGAAAAATCTACTTCTTTTAACAATCATTTTATCACTCTCTAGTTGTACTAAAGACCTTGTTGACGAAAAAAGTTTCGATTTCTTCGATGAGAACTTTGCAAATAAAACTATTGTTGTAGCAGGTTCAACACTAAATGATGGTGCAATAGTTTGGATCAACGAGAAGAAAATTAAGTTAATTGGCAATGGTACAGAAGCTACAGGTTTGTCCCATCAAAACAATAAGATATATGTAACGGGATGGACATATGGAGGCACAGGAAGTGTTTGGGTTATGGATTTGGATGGATCAAATCAAACTCAGACTGAACTCCAAGGAAAGTTTTCTGAAGGTCAAAGAATAACTATTCATGATGGAGATATTTATGTTGGTGGCTATTTTCAAAATGGATCTTGTTTTTGGAAGAATGGATCCAAAACAAACCTTACTGTAAATGCGGATTCTATGAGTTGGGGAATTGAAGTAGATCAAAATAACAATCTATTCAATGTTGGCTACTACATGAAATCACATTCACTAATACCATCATTTTGGAAAAATGGTACAAGAAAAAACCTAAGTAAACCAAGACACGGTGATGGTGAGGCTAAGTATATACAGATTGTAAACAACAAAAAATTTATTGCAGGCACTACATCAGTACCACATAATTTTCTAGGTTATATAACCAAGCCTACATATTGGGTTAATGGTCAAAGGAAAACAGGTGATATTGGATCTGTGGATGATGGATGGCAGAATAGTGAAGTTTTTGATATGTTTGTTGATGATCAAGAAAATGTATATCTAGCTGGTTTTTCTCAAGATATGGATTTAGAATATCCTACTTATTGGAAAAACGAAAAAAAACATTTAATGTCAAATGGAGAGCTGTCTGGAGTTATTAGAGGTATAGAAATGATTAATGGTGAACTTGTATTAGCTGGAACTCAATCATATTTTCCTGGCACACCGTGCATATGGGTAGGAGAAAAAACATATGTATACGATGAAAATGCAGTTGGTGAAGTTTGGGATATATTAGTGATTAACTAAATAATGTTTGGAACTATATCGGTTCAATAAAGACATATATTCTTAAGTAAATCCGAAAACTAACAAATGAAAAACCGCACTTTGAAGTAATTTGATCTTGGGATTTTTTCTCAAACTGCAGAATTAAGCGGTGTTTTTTCGATGTCTGTCAGAATTACAAAAACATTTATTTTAAGAAAAAATCTCTTTGTTCGAAATAGTGTTAAGGTGCTTTGGGGACATTTGATTAACATTATGAGTTGAATAGTCCTTACTTACACCTTACTACTATCACTTAAATTTAAAACAACATTTGATGATAGAGCATCACCAAACGTGCCAAAATTCTATCGTTTAATTGTTGCTTTTAATATTATTTTTAATTTTAAGTAACTCCTCTTTTGTATATCTTTTGTTTTTCCAGTACATCTGAACATCACCTTCTGGAATTATTAAATTTCTAAAAAAAGCTTTATCGTTAATATCCATAATCACTAATTAAATTGTAAATCTAAATTTTATTTCTTTTCACCATCTTTTTGAAATAAAACAAATTAGTTGAAAATTAATTTTTACCTGACATTTATTCAAGAACAGATGCATTCGTAGTATTAATTCTTCTTTTATAAAAGCTCACTTTTTAGCTATTTCTTTTATCATGTAAAACTAATATATAGTTTGATTTTTTCAGTTACTGCATTATTACTTCATAAGCTTCGTGAGTAAACATGATTCGAGTCCTTTCTTTTGTTTGTCAAAGCTTATTTTCATTATCTGACTTTATTTTGGATAGATATAAGGAATAAGCCTAATTAAAAAGCCTATTCTTTGATTAGGGGATAGTTTATTGAGTTTTCTTGTATTTACTAGATAATTTATTCATCGTTCATTTCCGTCCGCTATAAGGCTTCA
>JABAZL010000182.1 GCA_018608425.1 Flavobacteriaceae bacterium | reverse complement strand
ATAAAAGTTGTCAAAGAACCAGTTATTGATTTCTCCGTAGAAGCCTTAGACCCTTTCCTCGAGGAGTATATTGTTCTAAGAGGTGTTGGCTTAAATCGTGAGGAGTATTATGCTTTTTATGATCAAAGGATAAAGTTGTCCTGGAATGTATCCGGTTTGGGCAATTTTAGCGAAGCCACCTTAGGAGAACTTCCATTAGTAGGTGAACATGTTTCTACATTATCTCAATTGATTTTATTTGAATTTTTATTTGATTCAATTTATGGATCCATAAAAAAGAGAATTATCCTTCAGCCAGTAGAAGATGAAACAAAAAAAGCAGAAATAAATAAACCAATAAATAAAGTAACACGTTTAGCAAAAATATTTAGTAATTTTAAGAAAATATTAAATTAACTTTATTTTAAGTTAATTGACAACACTATTTTTATTAGAAAAAGGTTATTCACAAAATGAATATAAAAAAGCTAAATTTATTAGAGCTATTTTTCATCAGGTGTTCTGGTGCGAGTATATCAATCATTAATGTTTGCCCGGAGTTTGAGAAAATAAAATATGTCAGTATTGGTGCTACTATTTTTTTCACTTCTCTACTTGCTTTTATTTCTTCATTTTATGGTTTATCTCAAATCTTTGATTCCTATCTATTAATTTTCCCTCTTGCTGTTTTTTGGGGATTAATAATTTTTAATTTAGATCGATACATCGTTCAGAGCCTCCGCCCAGGGGATTCTAAGTACAACAACCTAATCCTATCGATCCCGAGAATAATTTTAGCTGTATTGGTTGCTGTGATAATATCGAAGCCCTTAGAAGTTAAGTTGTTTGAGGATGAAATTAATGCCTATCTCAATCAACAGAAAATCGATAATACATTTTCTATAGAACAGCGTTATAATGACGATATAGCTGTATTGAATAGTCAGAAATTGAAGTATGAAGAGGGCTTTGAAAGCAAACTTGAGCTCAGGAATCGGTATTATGAAGATTATTTGTGTGAGTGCAATGGGAGTTGCGGAACAAAACGAAAGGGTAGAGGGATTGAATGTGAAGAACGGAAGTTGAAATACGAATTATATTCAAAAGAACTCGAAATTGAAAGAGCCAAAAAAGAAAGTTTGATAGATGCTATATCCATTAAGGAGAATAATATTTATCAAAAAATGTCTGCTGACAGAGCGGTGGTTATGTCCAGCTTCAATATTGGTTTTTTCGATAGAATAACGGCTTTAAATGAAGTTGGTAATGTGTCTTCTATCTTTATTATGTTAATCTTTATTCTAATTGAAACTGCCCCGTTACTGACGAAACTTTTATCAAAAAAGGGCCCCTATGACAATTTAGTAATGCAAGCAGAATTTGAATTTGAAACAAACTTCTTGAAGGTTAGAGATTTCAATATAAATCAGAGAGAAAAAAATGTACATTTAAATAAAATATCATCTGATTTGGAAATCAAATCTAAAGAGACTCAGATTAAAAAAGAAATGCGTGACAAAACATTACAACGATATGAGCAAATAAGTAAAGGCTCAAATCCTATAACCGACAATTAACTATTATTATGACGACTAGAGTATTAATGTTATTTTTGGCCAGCGTTGTTTTGTATTCTTGTGGGTCGACTATACAAACCTTTGAAGAAGCTTTGAATTCTGAAATTGAATCAACCCCAATTATTCCTCTAGCAATTGATGGTATAAAGGATGAGTTAGATAGCGATCTTTTGGATAACAAGTTCATTGTCGAATATGGTAGCTTAGAAAACCCTCTTTATAACGACAAGCTTGATAGTATATATGAGGTTCTAAAAAACGAAAAGTCTATCTTATTGGATCTTGCAGATAAGCAATTGTATTTGGATTTACTATCAAGATACAATGCGGATACTACTTACTTAACCAACATTTATATGAAGACCCCAAAGAATGGTCTACCGGTAACATATGTTTATGATGTCAAGAAAAATGACCTTGTTTTTTATACGATCGAAAATTTAGGTAGAAATAATATTGAAGAAGTATCAATTTTAGAAGGAGCTACTTACCGGTATGTAAAACAAAACTTACTCAAGAAAAAGAAAGAAACGGGTACGTTAAAAATAATTGATGATAATTCCCTTTCACTAAATATCAGCAACGATAATTTTTTGAAAAATAAAGGCCTCATGAGTTCAAAGGTCAAAATTCAATTAAAAAAGATATCACCGTTAAAAATTGATTATGAGGAAGTTATCGATAGTATTTTAGAGGTAAATAGCCTTGTTGATACTGTTTATGATACGATATACAAATCTAAATTTGATGCATCAGTAAAGCTTTTCCCTACGTTAAATATCACAGAACAAAGTAAATTGGTTGTTCCTGTTGATGTCGATTTAACAGAAAACGAGCTTGTAGGATGGGGATACTGGGTAGGTCTAAACCGATTCAATTCAATTATTTGGGAATCAGATCAAGAAAATGACATGATCGATTTTGCACGCCAAGAATTTTTTGGTTTTGATAACGATGTTTTATTACAAACTTCTGAAAATGAAAATATAAAATTAAAAATAAACGACCTGAGTTTAGATACACGATCGTTGAATTACAATGTAAATTATGCCTTTTATAAAGCGGACCGTAAAATTCAGAAATCTGAACGAAGAGCAGAAATTGTAATAAGTAATTTATCTTATATATATGAATATAAACTTCAATTAGCTCTTGTTTCTGTGTTCCTTAAAGAGAGACAAGTTTTAGTTGACAAAGAAATTTTCATCAAAAAAAAATTTATTAAACTAACAATGAACGACGATGAATAAAGTATCAAAAATAGTATATACATTACTCGTTCTGTTTTCTTTTTCTATACTTGACTCTTGTACTTACGTTAAGAAAGCTGATTCTGCAGTTCGGAAAACATTTGGTACTGCAAATAGGTTCAAACGCCAAAAGTCATTATACACTAGAAGATTAGGTTTAAACAACAAAAAAGGAGCGGATAATCCTGATGGTGAAGATCAAATGCAGAGAAATCCTATTCAACAAAAAAATATCATTAATGATTATGGCTATATTTTTGAAGGTTTAAATGGTTTTGACCCTGGCTACGTTGTCAACTACAATAATAATGATAGCGTTTCTAATGTTTTTGAAATCAGCAACCAAGCTTTCAAGACAATTGAAGCTAACCGTGAAGTTTTTGGATGGCATCCTCATTGGATGGGATCGAGCTGGAAAAAATATCCTTTTGAGCTGTTATCCACCATTGCATATTTTTCATACAACGTCAATTCTAGAACTGGTTTAAGTCAAAATCCAAAACAAATTGAGGATTGGAAAACAACTGAATTAATTGCAGTAGCTCAAGAGAAGAACACAAGAGTTCTTTTAACGGTTTCATTACACGGAAAAAATAATAACGCCCGCTTTCTTTCAAATGAACTTTTGTGGAATAATCTTTATGAAGATGTTGGAAAGTTAGTATTAGATAGAAATGCTGATGGTATCGATATTAATTTTGAAGATATTCCAGATGATTTGAAGAATGAATTCACACGGTTTGTATCGAATTTCAGGAAATCACTCGGGATGAAGTTTAAAAATAACAACCGCGAAGCTCCTTATATTTCACTTACCCTACCTGCTCATAAGGATCGTGAGAATTTCAATGTCGAAAAACTTGAATCTGAAGTTGATTTGTTCGTCATCATGGGTTACGATTATAATAGCACTTCTGACCCAGATGCAGTATCGCCATTACAATCAGAAGGAATCTTTAGCTTGACCAATACGATAGCTTATTTTAAAGCGGTTAATCTAAATCTCAGCAAGACAATTTTAGCACTTCCGTATTATGGAATTCTTTGGGATATTTCCATAAAAAAAGATGAATCAATCGAGGCTGTAGTTGAAAGAAAGCTGACTTACAGTGAGATTAAAAATCTTTTTTTAGAAAACCCGGATATAAAAGCTGAAGTTGATTTAGATCCGATCTCTATGAGTAAAGTATATAGAGCAGCTTTTGACGACTATAGTATAAAAGAAATTCACTTTGATGATGTGTTTACCTTATCCAAAAAGTATGACTATGCTATGGTTAACGGTATGAGAGGAATAGGTGTTTGGGCTCTGGGTTATGATAACGGAAGTACTGAATTATGGAACCTTATTGAACGATACTTTTCAACGGATAAAATAAAATTCAATGACCCAATTTTAGAAGCGAATGGTTTTCCAATTCGATTCGCAAAAAATTTGGTTCAAAACAAGGACGTATTTATTGCAATGATAATATACTTTGTTATGGCTGTAATTTTAGCATTTGTATTGTTATTATCCGATTGGAGGATTAGAGATTCTATAATGAGAAGTAAAATCAATCAGATAATCGTTATTTTCATAGGCTTTACCTTGCTAATTCCTTTGATCGTTTTTATTAAAGAAATTTTAAACAAAGCTGGTTACTATGTGAATTCAAGTGGGGAAGTATTTCTTGGCTTTTTTACAGGATTAGTGGTTTTTTTCCTTGCTACTAGAATGAAATTTGATAGAATAATTGAGAAACCTTAAAAAACAATGAAAGCAGTTATCCTTAGAGAATTATTTTGGCTAGTAATAAGTACAGTTTTATCCTTAGTTCTGTCATTTGTGTTTTTAGAACTTCTAGAATTGACTTCTTCTGAAAGGAGTTTAAAACCTATAGAAAAAGTTTTTTCTGTACAGTTGTACTTAATTGGCTGTTTTCTTTCATTCATAGCAATTTACATAGTACGCGTAATTATTTCAGCAATCAAAATGTTTACACAATAAAGAACGATGATTCACAATATTATAACTTCTATTGCCGGTAGAGTAAATCAGTACATTAAAAATAAATTGTCAATTGATGAGGATATTATTATTGTCAGAAGCCTCGTGGATGCTAAAGGTAATGTAAGCCAAGGGATAGAAAACAAGATCGTTGTGTTCCTCCTTAGTTTCGAAGAAGAAAAGCTTGCAAAAAATTTAACAACTGCAAATTCCATTAATAACCATTCAGTTAATATCAACATCAACATCATGTTTGCTGCATATTTTAGTGATGTTAATTATGTTGAGTCTTTGCGGCATGTTTCGTTAGTTATTGACTTTTTTCAACGCAACCCTATCTTTAGGTCTTCAAACACACCCGGACTGCCCCTAAGTGTTCCAAAACTTCATGTCGAGTTGTACAACTTAAATATGCCAGATACAATGCGTTTATGGGGTGCAATTGGGACTAAATATATACCTTCTTGTGCATACAGAATTAAACAAGTAGTATTTGATAGTGATACTGTAATAGAAGATACTCCACCAATATTAGGTAGTTAAAATAACAAACAAATTATACTAGACTCATGTACAATCAAATTAATTATAAATCTAACTACAAGAAAATTGTTGAGATTCAAATTAAGCATGACTTTTTTAAAAATAATAATTGTAGCACTTTTGAAATTCGACCTGATATTGAAACTCAAGATTTGTTTAGAAACTATGGGATTATTTTTAAAAAAACCTCCAATGGTTTTGTTCTTATTTCAAGTGGGGAGCTCAGATATTCTAGTGGATCTTTTAGTGGCCCAATTAACCTGAGGTTTTCTTTAAAAAACAATGACCCATTGTTTTTAAATTACACCAACCTGTCTTTAGAAAATGGGAATCATTTTGTTTTTAAAAATAGGGGAGACGATGAATTGCTTCATGAATCAGAATTTGTTGATCAGAGTACTGTCTCTGGATTTAGTGATGAACTTTTTTCGAGCGAAATTGTTATTATAATCAATAATGAAAATGAGTTTTTTGGTAATGGTTCTGAGGAGTCTACTGCAGATTCTAAACAATATCAAATAAAATTTACTTCTAGAGTAGTTACTGTGAGGTATAATTTTTACAGTAGTAATGAAGCGTTTGATTTTGTAGATTACTATGTTACCGATGAGGAGAATACACTTAAGATCAATACGATTGAAGAACGACAGCTGGCTAGTGGTAAAAATGTTTTCTGTATTCAACAAATTGATCCTGTAAAGTGTTCCCAGTTTTATGACGAAACTTTTTTTTTAAAGAAAAAAGATAACTTTCTCAATACCTTTTCAATACAATTACCCAGTCTAGATCCTAAAAACATATCCAATGTACTTGCTAAACAAAAGTATTTTGCGGAAATTTATGTTGGTATGGATTAATTAACTATCTTAGTGAACAATCTATATTTAAATAAAAAATTTTATGGCTTCTAATTTAGCAACACCCGGAGTTTACGTAGAAGAAAAAAGTTCATTTGGAACTTCGGTAGTGCCAGTACCAACTGCTATTCCCGCTTTTATTGGATACACAGGCAAAGCCCTTCGTGGCACCAAGTCTTTATTGAACGTTCCAACAAGGATATCCAGCTTTGGAGAATTTGTTGAACTTTTTGGTGGCGCACCAAAAACTTTGTTTAGTATTTCTCCACTTTCTTCTGGTGCACCTCAGCCAAAAGCTGATGACAAAGCTCCAAAACCTGCAAAAGGCAATGCAGCAACTAGTGAATATTCATTACAAATGGATTTAGCTACCCGATATCTGTTATACGATTCATTAAGGTTGTTTTTCGTTAACGGCGGATCCGATTGTTATATAGTTTCTGTAGGTAGTTATTCGGATAAGATTACTGCAAAAGATTTAAATGATGTAGCTGTAGGTGGTGGACTTTCGGCTTTAGAAAAATATATTGAACCAACAATTGTTGTTATTCCTGAAGCTGTTTTGCTTAACGAAGCAGAATGTTTTGCAACACAAGCAGCAATGCTAATGCATTGTGGTTACAAAATGCAAAACCGTTTTGCAATCCTTGATGTTTTTAATGGAAATACGGAGCGAACATTCGATAACAAAGATGTCGTAAACAAGTTTAGAGAAGGTGTAGGTTCAAATTTCCTCGCATGGGGTGCAGCTTATTACCCATATATCAATACAACTATTGTTGGATCATCTGAAATTGATTACACACGTGTAAGTAATTCTAGTGGTTTAATTGATATTCTAAATGCTGAAGTCGATGAGAATCTTGCATCTGATAATATCTCTGCAGCGAAAGCTCAGGGTATTAAAAATGAAATTGCCAAAATTGCTTCGACTACGGAACCTGATTTAATTAAATCATTGCATGCTACTTTAACAGTAATTAGCCCAAAGCTTAATTCAATATTAGCAGATATTGCAGAAGGCCTCAATACATTGCCTCCAAGTGCTGCAATGGCCGGTTTATACTCTATGGTAGACCAAACTGTAAACGTTGCTAAATCGCCAGCTAATATTAGCTTAGGATCGGTAATTTCTCCAACGGTTAATATCAACAACGAAAACCAAGAAGAACTTAATTTACCTCTAAACGGAAAGGCAATAAACGCTATTAGAAGTTTCTCTGGTAAGGGTACTTTGGTATGGGGAGCTAGAACATTAGAAGGAAATTCAAAAGACTTCAGATATATCAGTGTTCGAAGAACGATGACTTTCCTAGAGCAAAGCATTAAATTTGCTGCTGAGTCATTTGTTTTTTCACCAAACAACTCAACAACATGGTCAAGTTTAAGATCAACTGTTTATAGCTTTTTAAACAACCAATGGGCTTCTGGAATACTTGTAGGTTCAACACCAGACGATGCGTTTAGCATTGAAATTGGTTTGGGCTCAACAATGACTTCAACTGATATTCTAGATGGAGTTCTTAAAATGACAATCAAAGTTGCCATTGTAAGACCAGCTGAATTCATTGTAATTACTTTTGAACAGCAACAACAAAAATCATAAATTAAATAATTTAAAAAACATATATTATGGCAGTACCAGTAGCAGGCTCAGGGGGAGAACAAGATCAGTATTGGCCCTTACCTAAGTTTTATTTTTCAGTTGATATAGGTGATTTTACCGATTTGCCTTTTCAGGAAGTATCCGGGTTAGATGTAGAAACTGAAGCAATCGAATACAGACATGGAAATAGCAGCGTAATGAGCGCTATTAAAATGCCTGGTATGTTTAAGTTTTCCGATGTAACCTTTAAGAAAGGTGTTTTTTCCGGAGATAATCAATTCTATGACTGGATTTCTTCAATCTCTTTGAACACGTTTGAACGCGTTACAATCACAATAAGACTTCTTGATGAAGATGGAGCGCCATCTATGACATGGACTTTGCTAAATGCATTTCCATTGAAGGTAACTCCTACAGATATGAATTCTCAATCGTCTGAAGCAGGTATAGAAACTATTGTTTTTGCTCACGAGGGATTAGTGTCAGCTGCCGAGTAAATACACTTAAATAGTAATCCATACGCTCAATGATGAAATCTATAGATACATCATTGAGCGTTTTTTTTTGCATTAATATGGAATACTGATCTTTTATTAAGTTGATTTTATTCAGATGTGTATCATTTGTAATAGTCAACGTTGATTCTTTTGAAAATGTAAGTGCATAATAATAGTCATCGTAGGTCATAAAATCTAGGTTTAAAATATGAGTGTCTATTCCTTTGAATAAATTCATATACTTTTCCGATTCTATTTGATTATCATCCTCATTTTTAATAATCAAAATCACTTTATTAGTCCCTCGATTTCTAATTATACGATCTATCAGACGTAAAATAACTTCTGAAGTGGGTGTATATTCTGAGAAACTTAGATATACGAATATTGAGGTATTCTTATCTAATAATTTTTGATCATTACTCTGAAGAAGCCAATTGATTACCTTTTTGGTGCTTTTTAATTTTACTTCATCTAAATAAACGTTAGGCTTTAGGTCGAATTGTTGTTCTTCCTTGATTACTTTCTTGAGAATTATTTCAGCAATTTGAGTTTCAAAGTCTAATGCGCCAAGTTTCCTGTATTTTTTCAGCTCATTTTTTCCTATTGATGCTTTTTTCTTGCCTGAGATGGCCCAATAATAGAGTTTGTTTAACCCTGTGATTCCAATACCAACAATTAAATCATATCTATTTTCTTTTCTTTTCCAAAGTTTATCAATCGCTAGACTTGTCCTAACCTCCCTAAAGTGTGTTGTTTTAAGAAAAACATGTTCATGCACTAACAAAGAATTGCACACTAAATCGATTTCAAGTGCAAGATTTGAGTGTACATTTTCAAGATTCTGACAAATCAAGTCAATACTAATTGACCTATTCGAGTCAATACTATTGTTGTTTAGAATAAGAATTTTCACGTAAAGTATTTGTTTAATGAAATCGAGTTAAAGGCTAGTATATTTCTTTGCGTATAACTGCTTGATTCTATCAAATGTGTTTTCTAAATCAAGATCCCAATAAACAAGATTTCCAGAACTATCAGCAGTTACAAAATATTGAATTCCTTGATAGGTGAATGATTCAATCACGTTACCGAAAATTTTCTCTCCAAAATTAATACTAACCGGCGTTTTCATTTTCTTTTCATCAGCTGCATTTTCAGAATATGAAAGTATGGTTAAATCACCATTTTTGGTAAGTGTGTATAAAGTATTGTTATCAAAGAGTATGTCACTAACTTGACTGAAATTTGCGCGTTTAGATCTTAGATATCGTAGTTTTTTATTTTTATTGTATTCATAAATATAAACGGACCCTTCCTTGGTTCCAACAAAAATAGTATTGTTATAGAACTCTATTTCAACTGCAGTTTCATTTACTATGTTTAATAATTTATTATTGAATTTTAATAATTTCTCAGCCTCCAAATCAAACAAAATGACATTACCCATACTTGTTGCAAGAAAAAAGGTGTTTGATGTTTCTGAATAGGACATACTAACAATGATTTCATCAGTTTCCAAATTATTTAATTCGAACTTATTAGTAAAAGCTTTTTTTCCATCATTAATCTTGTCAAAATCAATAACGATCAATTCTTTTTCTAAGCTGGCAATCAGCATCCTGTTTTTACTACTGTATTCAACAAAATTAATTCCCTTTACAAAGGTATTTGTAATTGTCTTTATTACTTTCCCTGGCTTCCAGCCTTTTGACTTAAAAATTTTTGTCTTTTCATTTGTGTCAAGCTTTATTAACCATAGAGAGCTATCCTCAAGTCCAACTGCTACAATATTCTCGCTAATAAATTCCAATGCATTTATTGGTGATTTGAAGGTTGCTTTTTTTTGAAGTCCAACAATCCCATCATTTACTGATTTTAAAGATGTAAATAGTGTTTTTGATTCCCCGCCAGTTGTGATTTTTCCACCTTTGGAAATGTTCAATGCACGTAGGGGAAGTTTATTTTCTTTTAATAAGTCAAATTGCTCAATTTCGGCATATTGTTTCTTGCCATTTAGTTTTGCCAATAGGTTGATGGAAATTTGTCTTAAATCATCAACATCATAATCTAGGTTTAGTTTTTCACCTAATTCTTTAATACTCTCATAGAGTTCAATTGAGGAAGCAGCTAGTTTCCCCAACAAGGCTCTATCATATTCATTTAAAGTTGTGTTATTTAATGTGTAAAGAACACTAGATATGGATTCTTTTAACTCTATAAAATCTTGTGCGTTTGATGCTTTTTCAGTTTGTATCCCAGCAATCGCTATAATTTCTTCTGCTCGAATACTATCCTTAATGATTCGAATTCTTTTGGATTCTAATTTTTCTCCTTGCTCTTCAATTAATGATTTTAGTGATATCATTTTTTGTTGTGACAGCAACTGTTTTTTCACCATATTCAGGCGAAGCTGCTGTTCTTCATCTCTCTTGATATTACTGAGACTGTCTTTAATTCTGAGGGAAATAATATCTTTATTTAGTAATTCAATTTTCTTTTTTTCTTGAACGGCAATCGCTTCTTTTGCTGTCATTTCAAGTGCAAACATTTCCTGCTTTTCAGCTTCGATATGGCGCTCATACCCAATAGTTATCATGGATATAAATACAATTACTATTACACTCCACTGGAATTTAAGAGCACGTTTCTTTGCAATTTTAACGTCCTTTTTTATGCTCTCTTGTTTTTTCTGCTCTGCATTATGAACATTTTGACTTTCTTTTATGTAATGTATTGTTTTGTAGAAGTCTAACGTATACTTTTTTGACCAACGTTCATTGATTAGTTCATTGTGTCGCCAATTCTCTGCAATTTCGAGTGAGTTTGCTGTTAACAAGCTTTCCTTGGGATACTTTTTCGATTTGTCATTATTCAGTTTGAAGATTGAATAATTTAGTTTCTCATCGTCTTGCCACGATTTATACCTTTCCCAAGTGAATATTGCATGATATTTAAGTGTAATGATATCACTTTTGTTATAGTGGTTTTGATTATTAGGATCACTGCCATTAATAACACTCTTGAATAGATCTAAAGAATGGCCAAAAATTGTTCTAATTTTTTTAATTAGAGGCGATATTACGTCTTTTGAATTTGAAGCATATTCATAAATATAGTCAATACTTTGATATGAAATTTCACCGTCAATTGGATCACCAGATGAAACACTTCTCATGATCAGCTCGAAGCACTTTTTCTCTGCATCCGTAAGACCATTGAAGAACGATTCAATCTCATTTTCAAAATGAGAAGTAAAGTCACCGATTCCTGCCAAGTCTGAGGTATCTAAAAACAACACCTCTTTATTGACTTCATTGGCATAAGAATGGTATATTGAGCAAAAATAAAGGTTTATATTGGGTAGGAGGGATGGATTTGCTTTCAAGGCGTCACCCAAGTTTTCCATTAAATCATCAGAAAGTTGAACGTTCTTTTTATGAAATGTTTTTTCTACAATATCTTTAACACTGTTAGTTCCTAGTTTTGGTAAAGTATATTGTGAATAGTTTAATAACTCTGTAAAGCGATCGTAGGAATTGAGTTTACTGATAAAATCAGTTTGTATAACGATTATGAAGTAGATCGCGGTTTCTTTATATCTACTTGTACTGTAGATTAAGTCAAATAAAACGTTGTCGTCCAAGGATTCTTTTGAATCAAAAAACTGAGTGTATTTAAAAAGATCCTCAAGTTGGTCAATAACAATTAAAAGGTTTTTTTTCTCATAGATTTCTGAGTTTCCAAAAATCTCTATGAGCCCTAAATCCTTTTTTTCTTCAATTATACGGGTATAATTCTTGTGGTCAGTTGTTTTTGATTTACCATTTGTGTACAATACCCCCGAGTCGGAGAGTGAGTGACACAGGTTTTCAATCGGAGATATACCCGGTCTTAAGCTGCAAACAACCCAGTCTTTGCCAGATTGACCTGAAAATTTATTTTTTAGTTTTGGAATTACTCCAGCATTAATCAAAGATGTTTTTCCTGCGCCATTTTCTCCAGAAACAGTTACGACTTTGTATCGTTGTAAAATACTCAGTACATCTTCAATTTCTCTTTCTCGAGCATAAAAAGATGACGATTCTGATTCTTGATAGGGCTGAATCCCTGGGAATGGTGAAGTATTTTTTCCTTTTAATGACATTTAATAAATATATAATATATTCTTCGCATATCAAATAAATTACCTCATGCTTTATGTTTTTATTGTATATTTTTAATGAGTTATTTTTTACGATAAAACATATTTTCTCTTTGATTTAAGTCAAAAATGAGTGATATTGTAGTAAATATTTTATTACAAAAATTATTCACTAAATTTATAGGATATGTCTAATTCTACTTTTTCTTCTAATACCAACAATACTTCTAAACCGGCTTTAGGGTATCGTTTCAAAGTAACCTTTAATGGTATTGGTAAAAGTGAAGGATATCCATTTCAATCGGTGTCTATGATTTCTGTTTCCAATAAAAGCACATTGATTGCTAATGGTGGTGACAACACCAGAGAATACAAATTGCCAACGACAAATAAATATAAGGATGCAAAACTGGTAAGAGGCTTGATGACTGTTGACAGTGATTTACTTAGTTGGTTTGAAAACCTTGGGGTTAGCTATAGTGGGCGATTGAGTACGAGTGTAGTTGTTATTGAGTTGTTAAATGCCAATGAAAATAATGATTTGGTTACCATTGAAACTTGGTCTCTATATGATTGTTTTCCAACCTCTTTTGTTTTGGGTGAGTTCAATGCGCAAAAAAGTGAAATTGTTATTGAAACCATTACTCTTGCTTACAGTAAGTATGAACGAGATTCTGTTGGTGGCCTTTTAAATTATCATTCATGATAGAAATACAACAATTAATTATAAAAGCAAAGGTCAATAGTGGGGATAGTGAAGAGCAAGATCTTGTTCCAACAATCAAAGCTATAGTCGAAAGCTATGTCAAATCTGCAGGTGTTGTTATGGAATCAGAGAAAAATGAAATTATTGCAGAGTGTTTAAGAGAGGTTTTAGAAAAAATTGAATTTAAATCTAGAATATGAGTGATGTTTCAAGATTAAAAATTGTTTCCTACAAAGATACCGAATCTTCTAATAAAATTGGAGAGTTTGTGTTGCAGTTAAACCCTGTTGACATTTCTGTTGTTCGAAGTGTTGATCCTCCAAAAAGCTCCTCGAGTTCTGATGGTAGTCCTTCTTCATCTCAAACGGAAACTTTTCGACCTGCGAAGTTCACCTTTAAATTTACCCTAGACGATACAGGTGCAATTGGATTGGAATTACCAAGTAATACGATAGCAAATTCAATTAATATTTTAGAAACGCTTACCATTATTCCGAATAACGAAACGCATCAAAACCCCTACGTGTACTTATATTGGGGCGAAACTTTTCAAGATTCTTACTATGGTCAGGTTACTGCATTAAAATACGATTACAATTTTTTTGATATTTCAGGGAATCCATTGCGAGCATTAATAACCTTAACAATTACGGAGGTAAATGCAATAATGGATAGGAGTTTTCAAAGTCCTGATATAACGAAAATACCAATGATAAAAGATAAAGACAACATCATCAAATTCAGTGAAGATAGCTATGATGATAAAAAATATTACATAAGAATTGCGGAAATAAACAACCTGTCATCACTTAGAAATTTAAAGAAAGGTAGCTCAATTTTTTTACCACCAATTGAAAAATAAGAATGGCACTTACAACAGACAATAAACCGCTCGACAGTCTTTATAAAGCTGTTTCTTATCAAATTAAGATTGATGATGAAACGTTGGATACGTCATACGAGGTAAATAGAATGCTAACCTTCAAAGAAGTAAATAAGTTAGGTAGAGCAAGAATTTATATCATTGGGGGAGACTATACAAAAAACACTTTTGATGAGAGTGAGAGTAGTATTTTTGATCCTGGGAACGAGATTGAAATAAAATTGGGTTACGACCAAAAATATACTTTGGTTTTTCAAGGCGTCATTCTCAAGCACTCTATTTCGGTTAAAGAGGGTTACCAATCTAATAAAGCACGGAGTCAAGTTGTAATTGAATGCGTTGATAAGGCAGTAATGCTAAAAAATAGCTTTACAAATACGATTTATAAAGAAAAAACTGACAGTCAAATCATCTCAAACTTGGTAAATCAAGTTAGTGGACTTTCATCCACCATAGAAACAACAACTTATGAGCATACTGTTTTACCAAAATACAATGTTGATGATTGGAGCTATATACTCGAAAGAGCTAAGTATAACGGGCTTTTAGTTTTAAATTCTAACAATAAGATTAGTGTCAAAAACCCTACTATATCTGAAGTTTCACCAGCTGTAACTTTATTGAATGGCGCGGGAACTCTTAGTTTTGAAGCACATTTAAATTCTATAAACCAATTCGATTCTATCAATTTGCAAAGTAGAGATTCATTTAATGACGAAGACTTCAGCAAAATAGGATCAGAACCTAAAGAAATTGTTACTAACCTCTTTAATACTGCAAAAAAAGTTAGTGAAAAATCTAGTCCTTCTGAAGTTGAAATTAATCTCCCTCAGGATATGGATACTAATGAATTAAAAGTCATTGCCGATTCTTTGACTAAGATGTCAAGATTGCAGCGAGTTTCTGGGAAGGTCAAGTTCAAAGGTGTTCTAGAAGTTGATTTAGATTCGGTTGTATCACTTAGTGGATTTGGGAACAGGTTTGATGGGAATGTATATGTATCGGGTGTTTCTCATGAAATTCAAAGCGGGAAAATTTTCACTGAAATTGATTTTGGGTTGGCTGAAGATTTTTTTAATTCTAAAACAATATTGGATAAAACCGAAGTAATAAATAAAATATCTGGTTTGCATATTGGAGTGGTATCTCAAATTCACAACGATCCAGAAAATCAGAATAGAATAAAGATATTGATTCCTGCTTTGAATGATCAAACGGATGGAATATGGGCAAAATTATCACATGCCTATACGGGTGACGAAAGTGGTCTGTTTGTGATTCCAGAGGTAGGTTCTCAGGTTGTAATATCCTTTATTGCAGAAGACTCTAGGTATCCTGTGGTGTTAGGTTGTTTTTATACAAACGCAAAAAAACCCTACACAACTGCAGATGAAGACAATAACTTAAAAGGCTTTGTTACTAGTTCAAAAATGAAAATTGAATTTGATGAAGAGCAAAAGCAAATACTGATCAGTACACCAGGAGGAAACAGTATATTATTAAATGAAGAGAACAAAGAAATTATAATAGAAGACGAAAATAACAATCAAATAAAAACATCTGCTTCTGGAATAGAGTTAACAAGTGCAAAGGATATAAAAATATCTGCAGGTGGAAATTTAGAATTATCTGCTAAAAGCAAACTTAGTATTACTTCCACGGCAGATGTAAACATAAAAGGACTCAATATAGCTTTAGCAGCAGACGCTAAGTTTTCTGCTAAAGCTACCGCAAACTTAGAATTAAACTCTTCGGGCGTAGCGGTTTTAAAAGGATCAATAATACAAATAAATTAATTATGCCACCAGCAGCAAGGCTTACCGATTTTCATAGTTGTCCAATGCAGACACCAGCAGTGCCACCTATACCCCATGTTGGAGGGCCAGTATTGCAAGGAGAGCCTACAGTTCTGATTGGCGGTTTACCAGCAGCCACTCAGGGGTCTGTGTGCTTATGTGTTGGACCACCAGACAGTATTTCAAAAGGCTCAGCAACTGTGATGATTGGCGGAAAGGCTGCAGCTAGAATGGGCGATTCTACAGCACATGGAGGCTCAATTGTGTCAGGATTTCCAACTGTAATTATTGGAGGATAAATTATAATATTATGCAAGAAAAATCTTTTTTAGGAATTGGCTGGAGTTTCCCTCCCACATTTAACAAGGAGCGTTCGGATGTTGAAATGACAACCAAAGAAGAAGACATCAAACAAAGTCTTCATATTTATTTCAATACTAAGTTGGGAGAGCGTATTATGCGTCAAGACTTTGGTTGTATCATTCATGAGCATCTGTTTGATCGGTTGGATAAATCGATATTAGACGTCTTAACTTTTGAGTTGAAGCAGAATATTGGGAATATCGAACCTAGGATTATTGTTAATGAGATTTCAATTATGCCAATTGATATTAATGAAGGGAGTGTTGAAATAAACATTAACTATACAGTGATTACCACTAATGTAAGAGATAACATTGTTTTTCCATATTATCTGAATGAAGGAACTAACATTAAAAAAGATTAAGGTTGAAAAACAGCTATCAAGAAATACTCGATCCAAACAATATCCTTTTAGATGATAGGTCAATTTCTGATTCAATTATTTTATTGAAAAAGCTAGCTACAGCATTTTCTTATTACAACCGGAAGAATAAGCTTGATGGGAATTTTTCGCCAATGATTGAGACAGATCAAAGCTTTCTCATTGCGGAGATATCAGAATTTTCAATTGAAGAATTCAATAAAAAAAGATTGAATTTTATTTCAAAATTTGATAATTCTTCTTCTTTGGAACAAAAGCGTAAAATTCTTATCGCTTTCTCAGAGCAAGTCAATCAAATGTTTACCTACGTCAACAATTGGTATAATGCCTCAAGAAAGAATAATTTCTCAAAAGAAGGAAGTACAATAGAGACTGAGCTAGAGCAGGCTATAGAAAGCAATTTGGCTCAAAATTTTAATGATTACATTAATTATTTAGCGTTTTTCAAAGCTGAAAACGTAATTATAAATTCTAGAGATTTAAAAATCGAGGAGTTTGAATCGATAGTTTGGAAACCGAAAGCGAATTATGAATTCGAATCTATTTTCAAGTTTCGTGACCAAGAAGAATTGATCAATAATTCTTTTAAGAAAATGGTTTTGATTTCTTCAGAAGTCTTCGAAATCATCTATGATATTTCGTATAAGACTAAAAAAATACTTCGAGATTCTCTTTATAAGAGTAATGATCACAAAGCACATATAGGATTGCTTTTCTCTTTTTTAGAATTGATGAATCATGTCAAAGAAGATGTAAATGGATTTTCTCAAAAGCATTTAGATTTTTTTTACAAGAATATATTAAAACAAACCGCTTTAGCCACTGAGCCTTTAGTGACTTTTGTTACGATTGATGTAGAAGATAATAGTAATGAAATTGTTCTGGGTAAAAACAATTTGCTTATTGCAGGACAGTATGCAGACGGAGCAGTCGTAAAGTTAGAGTTGGAAGACGATGTAAGACTAAATACAATTAAAATATCTGATTTGCTAACGATATTCATTAGTCGAAATACAATCTTTGATTACAATTCAAAATTCCAATTGATTTCGTCCATATACTACAAGTCAATTGCAAGCACTACGAGTGCTGTAAATGCCTTTAATTCGGACGAGACAACATTCTCTACTATGGGAAGGGATCAAAACTTTTTGACCACCTCCGAAATGACAATGAGTTTAGCAGAGATAGGGTTTTTAATTGCTTCTCCGGTTTTAAAATTGGGTTGTAGTGATAGAAAAATTAAGGTTGATTTAAACTTTTCTGTTGCTTCAATTAATTACTTGTCAGATCTAATCATTGATATAGCCAATACAACTGATCTGAATGAAGATGAAGTTTTTTATAGAGTGTTTTCATCAGCTTTTGAAATTCAATATACTACACTTGATGCATGGCATGAAATTTCGGATTATGAAGTATTAGCCCCTGATGACTGGACTTCCGGGACAATTTCAATTCTCCTTAGTCTAACTAAAATAGACCCTGCATTTGTGAATTTTGATCCTCAAATACATAGTCTAGACATAAACACGGCTCACCCTGTTTTGAGAATTAATATCAATCAAACAAAATTTTACAACACCTATTCTTTTTTAAATACCCTAGAGTTAATTAAGATTGATATTGATGTTGAAGTAGAAAATTTAAAACAGATCAAGATTTATCGCGACGGTCAATTGGTAGATAATAGCTCTGATTTCGACTTATTAGGCCCCCTTGGTAAATATGGTTCCAAAGTTTATATTGGATGTGAGGAGTTATTCAATAAAAAAGCCACATCGTTTGATCTCTCTTGGGATTATACCAATATTCCACCAAAGTGTAAAAGCATCGATGAATTTTATAAAGCATACAAAGAAAATTACTCCAACAATAGTTTTAAATTGAAATTATCAGCGCTTTCAGATTTTAATTACAGATCCCACGATAGCAAGGATTTCACTATTGACTTATTTAAATCTGACAAAAATTCTGAAATCGAAAATACCAGACAATTACATTTTAAAGACCTAAGCGACCTTAAAATAAACCCTAATTTTAATATTGATGATTCATATCTGACAGAATTTTCAAATGATATTGAAACTGGATTATTAAAAATTGAGCTTATAGCACCAATTGACGGGTTTGGCTTTGATATTTATCCCAAATTATATTCTAAAGAATTAGCAAGCGAATATTCAAGTAAAAAAAGTGACAGTAAGGCAGTAGATAAATTAAATGAACCTTTCGCACCCACGGTTAATAATATTAAAATCAGTTACAAGGCAAGTACATCAATTGTTTTCAGTGATTCTGATGCTTATTTAAACGACCCTTTGGAGGGTAATTCATTTTTTCAAACATCTCCTTTTGGGATTCAACAAACGTTCTCTCAAAATGAGATTAGAAATAAAAACTTGTTCTATAACTTCTTTAACGAAGGAGAGCTTATTATTGGCTTAAGTGCTCAGAAAATATTTTCAGGTGTAAATCTTCTTTTTGAAATTAATAAAAGTGAAAACACAAATTACGAATTTAGCCGAAAAATAGAGTGGTATTATTCTTCTTCCGATGGTTGGAAGAAAATGGAAAATGAGCATATTTTATTTGATCAAACGTTTAATTTGATGAAGACAGGAATCATCTCGTTTAGATTTCCAGTTGATTTTTCTAAAAGCGCCAATATTTTAGATCAGGATAAGTACTATATAAAAGCCTGTTCTGCAGATAAAGCAGATCAATTTAGTCTTATTAAATCTATTAAAACTAATGCGAGTAAGGCACGAGAGTTAGTAGTTGATAATTCGACTAACAGAATCGAGAAGTTGAAAGCAAATTCGGTTGAGGGTTTTGAGAAAAAACCGTCAGGAATCCTTTCAGTTAGTCAACCTTTCGATTCATCGACTTTCAAGATAAAAGAAAATAACAATGAGTTTTACCTCCGAGTTAGTCAGCTTTTAAGACATAAAAACCGGCCAGTTACTAAATGGGATATTGAGAATTTTATTCTAAATCGATTTGATTGGCTCTCACACGTTAGCTGTTTTAATTCACTTGATTCCAATCAAAATCCAAGCTTGAAGATCTTGTGTTTAAAAAGAATCGAAGTTTTTCAAAATATTGAAGAAGTTAAACTTAGTATGGCGGAGATTAATGATATAAAGCAGAATCTCGCAAATTTCATTTCTCCATTTTTGAAAATTGAAATAATCAACCCAGTTTTCGAAGACATTTGGATTAAGGCGAAATTGACATTCAGGGATATTTCTATTGGCAAAGGAATTGAAAAACTTAACCATGATCTACTCAATTTTATTTGTGATTGGCGACTGGTTACCAATGGTGATAACCCAGAACTTAAAAATAAGATTAAGAAGTACGATATCATCAAGTTCATAAAAGAAAGAAAGTACATCTCATTTGTAACAGGGATTTCTGTAATTCATTTCAAAGAGCTTGAAGATGGCTCTGTATATGCATTTGACTCTGCTAGTCAGGATAATACAGATGAGTATATCGAGTGTGGTTCACATGGTTCTATTCTAGTTCCTAGAAATAATCACAAAATCACAATACTTTCTAAAGATGAATATCATCCACCTGAGCCGACAAATTTTGATGAATTGGCCATAAATAAATCATTTTTAATTGTCAAAAAACAGGAACAAAAACGGATCAAAAATAATTATGTGGATGAAATAAGCATCGAAAATAAAACGAATATTCAATTTCAATTAAAATTATAAGTCATGGGAATCAAAAATCGAGAGACCTTAAAAAACTATTTTAAAAAGGGAGGATTTGCTACTGAGAAGCAATTTATTGATCTAATTGAGTCATCTATGAATGTTATTGATGATGGAATTACAATTAAACCTAAAACAGGTTTAAAAATCAACCCACTCGGAGAATCTTCTAAATTGATTTCTTTTTTCAAGAAGAACTCACAAAAGAAAGCTGAATTTTCTTTAGACATTGACAATGTTAGTGAAGGTTTATCTTTTCAGGGAGAGAAAGATGTGTCGCTAATTAAAATCAAGAAAGATGGCAATATTGGAATAAACTGTGTTGAGCCTGATTTTCAACTTGAAGTTGACGGTACAATTGGAATGAAAAGCAGGGTAGGAGTCTTCAACAAGGGTTCTGTTCCTGCCGATGGTAAATGGCATTCAATACTCACCAAATTAGACGGGATAAGCGCCTTTGAGATAACTGCTGTAGCTAAAGGGAAAATTAACACAGGGCACTATTGTGTTTCTCATGCTATTGCACTTTCAACCTTTGGTGGAAGAGGATCAAAATCCAAAATCAAAAACACAACGGCGTATTATGGTGGCTATTTTGATAAAATTGTTTACAAGTGGTCTGGAAATTTACACGATTATGGCCTGATGGCTAAGACAAGACGAGACTATGGTGAAAACCCTACGTCCAATAAACCCTATACCATCGATTTTAACATAACCAGCCTTCTAGAAATTTAACACGTGATTGAACCAAAATTCATAAAATCCGGAAAATACGAAACCAAAAGCCAGCGGTACGATGAACTATTGGCAGAGGGTATCGAGTGGATTCAAAAGTTTTCAGGTAATCAATGGACAGATTTTAACTACCATGACCCTGGTATAACATTTTTGGAGCAAATATGTTTTGCAATCACCGATTTGGGGTATAAATCGAACTTCCCCATTGAAGATATTTTATTTATTGGGAAAGATAAATTTGACTTAGAAAACAAAAATTTATTTATTCCCCCACATAAAATTTTCCCAAGTAGTCCATTGACAGCTAGTGATTACAGGAAAATAATAGTTGATCGAGTTAGTAACGTGCAAAATGCTTGGGTTTACTCTGACAAAGATAACCTAAGAAACATTGCGGGACTTTTCAAAGTAAAAGTTCAGTTGGTTGAAAACTTGGATCATAAAGCTTTCCTGAACACACTTAAAGAAGTAGATGATCTATTGATGGCAAACAGATCAATAGGAACAGATTTTATTCAGGCAGAGCCCCTGAAAAAAGATGAAATTAGATTTGAATGTGATATTTTATTAGACTCCTTTGCTGTAGGCGAACAAGTACTTGCAAACATTTATAAAAGAGTAGAGGAGAGTATCAGTAACAAACCAAAATTCATTGATTATAAGGATGTTGAGAATGAAAGAGTAGTCGAAGATCTTTTTACAGGACCATTTACCCAAAAGGGATACTTAGAAAATTTTGAGTTTAATGAGAAAACGAGTGAAATATATATATCAGAAATAAAAGAGATACTGTATAATGTTGATGGAGTTCTTGGGGTTGAAAACTTAACATTTTATAAAAATGGGATTAAAATTTTCGATGATTACATTCCCTTTGACAACGATTCATATCCAAGTCTTAAAAAATTAGACAACGACTTTTTTGACGAATCTAATAAAGAAATAAATTTTTATAGAAATGAATCGTTCTATAAGATCGATCAAGTCATATTCCAACAAATTTATGATTCATTAATCATAGAAAGGTCAAAAGTATATGATCAAAAACTTACAAATGACCTAAACCTTGTTGAGGGTCGCTTTAAGAAGGAGGAATTTGAAAAATACTATTCCATAATGAGAGAGTTACCTGCTCTTTATGGATTACGAGAAGATGAGCTCCCATCAAAGTCACCTAATCTTCGAAAAGCACAAGTAAATCAGTTGCGCTCTTACTTGCTCTTATTTGATCAGCTAATGGCGAATCATGTCAGTCAATTATCTAATATTAGAGAACTTTTTTCTGTGGATTTAAAATCTAATAAAACCATTTTTGGTCAAATACCAACTGATGTACCCAACCTCACGAAGGTAATTGGAGTAGACCTTCCAGGATACCAAAGCAAATTGGAGAATGCTCTTGAATCTAAGAATGATTTTTTTAAACGAAAAAACAAGGTTCTTGATCACATGCTGGCTCGATTTGGAGAAACTTTTGACACCTTTTTATTAGAAAAAATTCACAAACTTCAATACGATACTCTTTCAGAAAATGAAATTAAACGTTTTGGGCTTTCTGCTAAGATTAATTTTGCAAAGAGCATTGTTGATTTAGGGCAGAAAAGAAGCTTGAGTTCAGATTACACAAAAGATTACATTAACGATAAAAACATATCTGGACTAGAAAATCGATTGAAACTTAAACTGGGAATTAGTAAAAACATTTCAGACTCTACGATTAAACCATTTTCTTCCGGCTCAACGCTAGGAGAAACGGAGTATAACTGGAGAAAAAAAACAATTAAAATTGATGATGGGCCTTCACTAGAAGTGTATTCACTCGTTAAGAAGGCATATGAAGATAAAAAGATCCACTTTTTTCTAAATTCCACCAAATCATTTAAACTTCTTTTTCTCAATGGAATTAAGAGAAAGAGCTATACTATTGTTAAAGTCAATAATATATATTCTGTTTTGTTCAATGGAATTGACAGTTTCCAACCTGCTGTGATTTTTCAATCTTTCGATTTTGAAGAGTGCAATGAAAATATTTTGAAAACAATTGAAAAACTTAACGCCTACAACATTGATACTGAAGGCTTTTTAATGATTGAAAATGTTTTATTACGCCCAGTAGCCAGCAACCAATACACCTTATTCATTAAAAACGAAGACCAAGTACAAAGCTTCGAAAGTTATTTTACTGCAGATTTAGATCATTTAAGGGATCTTAAAAAAGATTTTTCAATCATTGCGGTAGATAAGAAAAATTATAATGTTGTTAAAAAATTGAATAGTAAGAATTATGAAATTATAATTTATGACTTACTAAACAAGCCTTTATTTAGAAGTTGTGTTTCATACAAAAATGAAGCTGATGCTAAATCCGAAATCCCAATGATTATTCAATCATTTAATGTGATCATTGGCGCAAATCAATTGGATGAGTTTTGTGAAATGATTGTAGTCAATGACTTGACAAGCAGTTTCCCCGACGATTTTAATTACTCCAATCACATAAATTTTATTTTCCCAGAATGGCCACTTCGTTTTCAAAATAAAGAGTTTAAAAAACACATTAATCAAATAGTTGAGGAATACATTCCTGCCAATTTAACGTTTGATACTTTTTATTTGAATATTGATAAGATGAATAATTTTGAGCAAACCCATGGTAAATGGATTAAACATAAAAAACTAAATAAATACGATCAATTGGATTCAAAATCACTTCAAATAATTCAATTGCTTCAGAACTACAAAAAAAATGAAGGATAATGATATTTTAATTCGACAAGTTATTTTTGATTTAGAAATTGAATCTGAAGAATCTTTTCAATCGTATGCTGATATCATTAATAATTTTACAAGAAATAATATTTTAAATATTTTATCTGAATTAGAACGTGATGAATCGTTTTCAAATATTGACATCCACATTGACGAATTGATAATTGATTTGGATTCAATTGATATTGTAGGTTTTGAGAATTTAGAAGCACACATTAAATCTAAGATACTTGATAATCTCAGAAAATATTCTTCAATACAGAAACTTCAAAACGATCCGCAAACTGCTAAATTCACAATTGAACAGCTTTTAAAATTCTTCTCTGAATATGGTTTTTTGCCTTGGAGCTTCAATAACAAAGAAAAAGTTAACACTCTTTTTAGTACTACTATTAGTAAATCATCTCAGCTAAAGTTACTCCATATGCTTTTGTTGAAGGATCAAATTTCATTCAATCGAATAGTTGAAATTTTAAGCCCAAAAAATACAATTTTGCTATTCAAATTAATTTTGAAAAATGACTATAAGTTGTATGAACAAGTAGTTAAGCTCAACCAAAATATAATATCACAAGCTGATTTGGCAGCATCGATTCAAAGCAGTAATCAAGTTCAATTTCACATCCTAGGTCTTTTCAATAGATATACTAACCAGAACGAAAAGATTTTAAGCGAAAGCGTGACTTACTTACAGAAAAAACATGCTATACAGTTCAATGAGGTTATTAAACACAAAGATTATCAGGGTATAAACCTTTCAGTAGAACCTGATTTCAAGGGTATTCAAGTGAGCAACTTGATTAAAATTTTCGTAGATATTGAACGAAAAAAAATGCTTGAAACCCTTTTTTCAAAAGTAAACCAAAATAAAAAGCAGGTTAATATTATTCCGCTTTCTGATAAGAAAACTGATTTTGGAATTGCTTTGGAACAAATTATTCAGGCTTATCAAAATAAGCACCAGTATACTACACAAGAGGTGGTATTCAAATTAATTTTATTTTTAAAACAAAAAAATAAATTATTAAAATTTGAATCATTATCACTATCTCTATTGGGTATTGAGTTGATTAAGAATTCCTATTTTAAAGGAATACTCAATGCAGATGTTTTTTTTGACATCATCAATACTTTAGGGAAAGCTATACCGTGGAATTATATTGATGTTATTGATAATGTTCAAATCCTACTCTCCGTTCAAAAACAAGCTCAATACAGCGATTTGATCAAGTTTACTACTTTTGAATACATACAGCAACAAAAGACGAGTAGCAGCGAATTAGATTTTTTCAAGACACTTGTAAAGGCACTTATCAGAAATGATTCTAGTGCGCTACCAATTAATTCTAAATTACTAGAATCGAAGGGTATAGCAAAATTATATTCTTATGTAAACCAACCGGAACAAGCTGAAAAATTTAGTGCTTTCAGAAATAGAGTCAAACGAAGCATTGACGACTTGTTCGATTTTGACTTGCAAACAATTAATGATAATCAGCGTGTGTCCTATCATAAGCAAGTAAGCACCTTAGTAAGTACGTTATTCATGCAACAGATTCATGCGCTCTCATTAACTGAAAAAACAAGCCTTATAAAGCAAGTTTTACAAATTATTGTGCCGTTTTCTAAAAACAAAAGACTTGATTTCACTGCAAGAGAAACAGATTTTGTTAAAAGCAAAATGTTGCGGTTAGTGGATTTATTTATTGATCATCAGGAGTATTCTTTGACTGTTTCAGATAAGAATGCTCAAAAAAAAATATCATTGCAGTTTTTGGAAAAGCTTTTAAATAATGATAAAACTTCCAAATCAAAAGGTGGAGCTGAAATAATAAAAAAGGAAACTGTAAAAATCTTTAAAAATTTATTTTCAAAATTAACTGATGCAAAACTAAGCACTAAAGAAAAGGTTCTTGAAGCAGATTCTGATATAGAATCTAATGAGATAGATGAATCAAATACCAATAAAGCTAAAGTAGATCAGAACATTGGCGATTTACTCGATTTTCATTTACAATCAATTGATGAAGGGGAAAGGGAATCCAACAAAAAACAAGTAAACACCTTTATTAGCAGTTTATTTAAACAACAAATCAACACGTTGTCATCTGCCGAAAAAACAACGATTATAAAAAAAATTTCGAAAATTATTTTACAATATTCCGATAATCAAACTCAAGGTGTAACAGCTGCAGAAAAGGGTTTTATATTAAAGAAAGTCTCGAAGTTAGTGGAGTTATTTCTTGAGCAGCAGGCACAATCAATTTCGATTTTAGAAAAGAATACTTTAAAAAAAAATATACTTCAATTTCTGAAACAACTTCTTGACAATGATATAAGTTCAAAATCAAAAGTTGGATCACAATACATAAAGAAACAAACAGTAATAATCTTAGAAAATTTATTTTCTGAACTTGCTAAATATAAAACCATTTCAGAGAAGAAAGTAACTCAAGATAAATTAATTCGAAAAAAAGAGTTTGATCTCGACGCAAAATATTTTGACTATATTTTGAATTTAAGCAATGAAATTGGCTTGGACAGTGACG
>JABAZL010000078.1 GCA_018608425.1 Flavobacteriaceae bacterium | reverse complement strand
CCATGTGCTTGTCAGAACCACAAGCCGGAAGTTCGTTATCGGATATTGTGACTAAGGCAAAGCCAACTTCTGAAGGCTACTATAATATAAGTGGACAAAAGATTTTCATTTCTGGAGGTGACAATCAATTTACTGATAACATTGTTCATTTGGTACTTGCCCGTGTTGAAGGTGCGCCAAAAGGAACAAAAGGGATTTCTCTATTTGTTGTTCCAAAAAACAGACCCGATTCATCTGGAGCTTTGACCCCTAATGATGTTACAACTGTTGCTGATTTTCAGAAACTAGGACAACGTGGATACTGTACAACTCACCTTGGATTTGGAGATGCTGAAGATTGTAGAGGATGGCTTGTAGGTAACGAGAATCAAGGTTTAAATTATATGTTTTTAATGATGAATGCTGCAAGAATTGCAGTTGGCCGAGGTGCTTCTGCAATTGCATCAGCAGCCTATTATGCATCATTACAATATGCCAACGAACGACCACAGGGAAGAAAATTATCTAGTGACGGAAAGAAAAATCCAGATGAAAATCAAAGCTTAATTATCGAACATCCCGATGTTAGACGCATGCTTTTATTACAAAAAGCAGTAGTTGAGGGCTCCATGAGCCTTGTACTGCGTGCAGCTAAATATTACGACCTAGAAGTTACTGCGGCATCCCCAGAAGAAAAAAGTAAATACAACACCCTGCTCGAAATGATAATTCCAGTAGTGAAGACTTACCCATCAGAAGCAGGAAGTTATGCCGTTAACAATGGCTTACAAGTATTAGGTGGTTACGGTTTTTGTGCAGACTTCATTTTACAGCAATACTATAGAGACATCCGAATTTCTGCTATATACGAAGGAACTACCGGAATTCAATCCCAAGATTTATTGGGCCGTAAAATTACAATGGGCAATGGCTCTGGGCTAGCATTGTTGTCTGCTGAAATTTTAGAAACAATTGAAGCTTCAAAAAAACACGAGACATTACAACCCTATGCAGCTATTTTAAGTGAAAAATTAGAACTTACTCAAAAGATCCTTCAGAAACTTATGCCACACGCTATGAAAGGTGATTTTGAACGTTACTTGGCAGATGCAAGTATTTTTATGGAATTCTTTAGTCTTATTATCATTGGGTGGACTTGGCTAGAAATAGCTACCAAAGCTCAGGACAACCTGAATGATGTTGATGCTCCTTTATCTGATGAGTTTTATATCGGAAAAATAGAAACTCTGAAATATTTCTATAGCTATGAGCTTCCTAAGACATTAGGACATGCAGCAATTTTAATGGACCCAACAACAGTTACAATTAAAAAAGAAAAAGAAGAATACATTAATTAAAGCCCAAAAGTTTTAATTAGACAATCAAATAACAAAGAACTACATCGAGCAATATTAACTTTATGTAGTTTTTTTTCTTTGAAATCTGAAAAAATAATCAATCTTTGCTTTAAACTAACACTAAGACATATATGAAAGAGCTTTTGAAATTTGATTTTAAACATATTCGTGGGGATTTATTCGGTGGACTAACTGCCGGAATTGTTGCTTTACCTCTTGCTCTTGCCTTTGGAGTTAGTTCAGGATTAGGACCTAGTGCTGGACTATACGGAGCTATTTTCTTGAGTTTTTTCGCTGCATTTCTAGGAGGTACTTCCACTCAGATTTCTGGGCCAACAGCTCCAATGACCGCTGTAAGTATGGTTTTTATTGCAGAGATCATTTCTAATTTCGATGGAAATGTGGAAAAAGCACTCCCAACAATACTTTCCGTTTTCTTTTTAGCGGGTCTATTTCAAGTCGCAATTGGTATTTTAGGTATAGGGAAATACATTCGTTACATTCCCTATCCAGTAGTTTCTGGTTTTATGACAGCTATTGGTGTTATCATTTTGGTTACACAAATCCCGCCTTCTTTTGGATATTATCCCAAGGAAGATGTAAACTACGTTACGCAGTTCAAGCCTCAAGCGGAAGAAATTATTTTAGAAAATATTTTAAAGGATGAAATGAAAGAGGGTATCCTCGTTCTTGAAGATTTCAAAACTACCATTGATCGAGCAGAAAAAATAACAGAACAAGATATTCTTACTGAAGCTAAAACATTGGCTGGAAAGAATGCATCGGGTGTTATTGGCACCATAAAGTCAATACCAAAAATACTACGTGATATCAATTATTTAGAAGTGGCTTTAGCGTTTTTCACGATTTTTATTATTTTCGGATTTAAACGCATCACAACTAAAGTACCAAGTACACTCGTAGCGCTTTTCGTAGTATCGGGTGTTGCAATAGGTTTCGGTTTAGATTACCGTCCCATTGCTGCAATCCCATCTGGATTGCCACTACCCAATTTATCGCTTTTCGGGAGTCTTGGATTTGGCACCTTAAGCAGCTATATCTTTACAGCAATTACCCTAGCATTTCTTGGAGCTATCGATTCATTGTTAACTTCAGTTGTATCGGATAATATGACCAAAACGGTGCACAAACCGAACAAGGAACTTATTGGACAGGGAATTGGAAATAGTATTGGAGCTATATTCGGGGGTTTACCCGGAGCCGGAGCTACGATAAGAACAGTAGTGAATATCAATGCTGGAGGTAAGACAAGGCTTTCAGGAATGATTTCGGGACTCTTTTTATTGGTTATTTTATTGGCATTAGGTCCCATTGCCTCACAAATACCGGCAGCGGTTCTAGCTGGAATCTTAATTACAGTAGGAATTGGTGTTATGGATTACAAAGGACTCAAAGCAATACCAGCAATGCCTCGTGATGAAGTTCTTATACTAATTGTTGTTCTAATTCTTTCTACGGTTTGGAACTTAGTATTTGCAGTAGGAATTGGTTTGGTTATCGCTTCTCTAATGTTCATGAAAAAAATTGGAGATTTAACCAGTGAAAGCTTGAATATTGTTGCACTCAAAAAAGAGGAATCATGGGAAGATGAAAAAGACTTACCAAAAAACATGAAACAAGAAGTGTTTATAAAACACATCAATGGACCTTTATTCTTCGGCTCAACTTCAAAGTTTACTGAAACTGCGAAACAAATACCAGAAAGCTCAACAACGCTGGTCATCCGACTCGATAAAGTTCCCTATATCGATCAATCGGGCTTATATGCATTAGAATCTGTGATATTGGATTTACGCCAACAAGATAAAAATGTACTATTGGTTGGAGCTGCTAAACAGCCAAAGTACATGATGGAACGTATCGATATTATTCCAGACCTAATTTCTAATGATCAAATATTTGAAGACTTTGATCAATGTTTAGATTGGCTTAAAAAAAGTAAGTAATAAAATAGAGTTTGGTTCGCTAAATACAAGCTTAGGCAATAGTTTAAGCTTGTACTAGCTCAAACAAATCTTGACGAATTACTTTGTATTCCTCAATTGATTTTGCTTTTACTTCATGACCATCCTTATCGATGTTGTCTGCAAACCAATTTGTTGCTATATCATTGTAATCTTTGTCAAGATTACGTCTACTCCACATAGCCATTTCGTAAATAACAGGATATAGATCAATTCCCATATCTGTTAAGAAATAGTACTTTGTTTTCTTATTGTTCGGAGCAAAAGCAAAATCAATAATTCCTTTTGATTTTAACGACTTTAGACGATCTGTTAGAATATTAGTAGCAATGGCTTCAGGAGAATCCATAAACTGCTTGAAGGTGTTTCTTTCTAAAAAGAAATCACGAATGATCAAAAGTGACCATTTATCACCTACAAGGTCTACTAAATTTGAAATAGGGCAACCGGATCTATAATCCATAACACATATTAACTAAATGAGCTCAAAATTACAAATTAACTGGTTAACCAACTAATTATTAATTAATTTAATTATTAGAAAATAAATAATAATTTACAGAAATAAAAACCCAAATTTAATCCAATAAATAAAAAATGTATTTAAATAATTAATATTTTAAATAAAAAAACTACCAACTAATGAATACGTATTTTTGTGTGCAAAAAACTACCATAATTAAATGTATGTTTCATTTAAAAAGCTCCAATAGTTGCATCCATCCAACTCAAACGATC
>JABAZL010000035.1 GCA_018608425.1 Flavobacteriaceae bacterium | reverse complement strand
GTTACTTTAAAGTCCATATCTCCTAAGTGATCTTCATCACCTAAAATATCAGACAATACAGCATAACGATCTCCGTCAGAAATAAGTCCCATTGCAATTCCAGAAACTGGTCTTGTAATCTTTACACCCGCATCCATCAATGCCATGGTTCCTGCACATACAGTAGCCATAGATGATGATCCATTGGATTCTAATACTTCAGAAACAACACGAACTGTATAAGGACAATCAGCTGGGATCATACCTTTTAAACCACGTTGTGCTAAATTACCATGTCCAACCTCACGACGAGAAGTACCTCTTAAAGGGCGTGCTTCACCGGTACAGAAAGGAGGGAAGTTGTAGTGTAAGTAGAAGTTTTCTTCACCTTCAAATGAAGGCATATCAATTTTATTTGAATCTCTTGAAGTTCCAAGTGTTACTGTAGCTAGAGCCTGAGTCTCTCCACGAGTAAAGATAGAAGAACCGTGAGTTGATGGTAAATAATCTATTTCACACCAAATTGGTCTAATTTCATCCGTTTGACGACCGTCTAAACGAATCCCTTCACTAAGTGTTAATTCACGAACAGCTTCTTTTTCTGCTTTTCTGTAATATCCACCAACAAGATGTCCGAATTCGGCCATTTCTTCTTCAGTGAAAGAAGCTTTCACTTCTTCTTTTACATCAGCAAATGCAGTGCTACGTTCTGTTTTTGAAGTTCCTTTTTTAGCAATTGCATAACACTTATCGTAAGCCATGTCATGAATGCGTTTTTCTAGATCTTCATTACCTTCAGCAGTATCGTATTCACGAACTTCTTTTTTTCCGAAAGCTTCAGCTAAGCGTAATTGTGCTGCAACCTGAACCTTAATGGCTTCATGAGCAAATTTAATAGCGTCTGCCATTTCTTCTTCAGAAATCTCATCCATTTCACCTTCAACCATCATTACAGAATCTGCAGAAGCCCCGATCATCATATCGAGATCAGATTCTGCTAATTGTGCACGACTAGGGTTAATGACAAATTCACCATTCACACGAGCTACACGAGCTTCTGAAATAGCGCATTCGAAAGGAAAGTCACTCAATTGAATTGCTGCAGAAGCAGCTAGTCCAGCTAAAGCATCTGGCATAACGTCTTCATCGTGAGACATCAATTGAATCATCACCTGCGTTTCTGCGTGATAATCTTTTGGAAATAATGGACGTAAAACACGATCAACTAAACGCATCGTAAGTACTTCACCATCACTCGGACGTGCTTCTCTTTTGAAGAAACCACCTGGATAGCGTCCTGCTGCTGCAAATTTTTCACGGTAATCTACTGTTAACGGTAAAAAGTCTACATCAGACTGTCTGTAGTTTGATACAACTGTACAGAGCAACATGGCTTTACCCATTTGCACAACAACTGAACCGTGGGCTTGCTTAGCTAGCTTGCCTGTTTCAATAGAGATTTCTCGTCCATCGCCGAGGTCAATGACCTCTTTAAAAACTTTTGGAATCATTTTTTTTCATTTTTGTTAAACCTAAACAGTGTGTTGTGTTGTCGTTGTAGGATACCAATGAAAAACTAAGGTTCAGCTTTTAATACTCCCGAAGGAAATGCGTTTGAATTATTTACGTAAACCTAATTCTTTAACAATTGCACGGTAACGTAAAATATCTTTTGCTTTCAAATAATCTAAAAGACTTCTTCTTTTACCTACTAGTTTCACTAGGGAACGTTCTGTATTGTAGTCTTTTCGGTTACTTTTTAAGTGATCAGATAAGTGATTGATTCTGTGAGAAAACAAAGCGATTTGTCCTTCTGCAGTACCAGTGTCTGATTTTGATTTTCCGTGTTTTTCGAAAATCCCTTCTTTAACTTCTTTTGTCAAATACATGCTAATATTATTTAATGATTGTTATGTATGCTTATTATTAAGCGGTGCAAATATACACTTATTTTTGATTAATGCTTACTTTCTAATCGGCTGATTGAGAATCAAGTCAATGTATAGATTGATCTTGTTTTTTAGATGTTTACGGTGTGCAATAAAATCCAAGAACCCTTTTTCTAGAAGAAATTCACTTCGTTGGAATCCATCGGGCAAATCTTTTCCTGTCGTGTCTTTCACTACACGAGGTCCCGCAAATGCTATTAAAGCGCCTGGCTCAGCAATGTTAATGTCCCCAAGCATTGCGAAAGAAGCGGTAGTACCTCCAGTTGTTGGATCTGTACAAAGTGATATGTAAGGTAATTTTGACTCAGCTAACTCGCTCAGTTTTGAGCTTGTTTTTGCTAATTGCATCAAAGAAAATGCGCCTTCCATCATTCGAGCACCTCCCGATTTCGAGATGATAATAAAAGGTAAATGCTTTTCAATTGCATAGTCAACTGCGCGGGCAATTTTTTCGCCTACGACCGATCCCATAGATCCGCCAATAAAACCAAAATCCATACTAGCAATTACAACTTCTTTTCCGTTCGATTTACCAACAGCAGTCCGGATAGCGTCTTTTAAGCCAGATTTTTTTGTGGTGTCCTTTAAGCGATCACTATACTTCTTGGTGTCCTTAAATTTTAAAAAATCTTTAGAAACAATATCGGTGTTGATTTCCTTAAAGTGGTTATCATCAAAGAGAATTTCAAAATATTCTTTGCTGCCAACCCGAACATGATATTCGTCTTCTGGGCTTACATAAAAGTTATCTGCAAGTTCTTGAGTTTCTATGATTTTACCAGTAGGAGTCTTGTACCAGAGTCCTTTTGGAATATCTTTTTTCTCTTCTGTTCGGGTTTGAATACCCTGTTCACTACGTTTAAACCAACTCATTTATTCCGTTTTGATTAGGCTAATGTATTGATATTATTTAGATCTTCAAATGCTTGAATTAATCTTTGTTTGAACGTTTGTTCTCCCAAACGTAACCATTTTCTTGGATCGTAGTTTTTCTTATTGGGTTGATCTTTTCCATCTGGGTTTCCAATTTGAGTTTTTAAGTAGTCAATATTTTCAACCATATAGTCACGAATACCTTCCGTAAATGCAAATTGAAGATCGGTATCGATATTCATTTTGATTACTCCATATCCAATAGCTTCACGAATCTCTTCTACAGTAGAACCAGACCCACCGTGGAATACAAAATCAACTGTATTTTCTGGCAAATCGTATTTTGTACTGATATACTCTTGAGAGTTTTTAAGGATCTTAGGAGTAAGCTTTACGTTACCGGGCTTGTATACACCGTGTACGTTTCCGAAAGCAGCAGCAACTGTAAATTGGTCACTTACTTTTCTCAACTCTTCAAAAGCATAAGCAACTTCTTCTGGTTGAGTATATAGTTTAGAAACATCGACATCACTGTTATCAACGCCATCTTCCTCACCACCAGTGATTCCTAATTCAATTTCAAGAGTCATTCCCATTTTTGACATACGCTCTAAGTAGGTCTTACAAATCGCAATATTTTCTTCTAAAGGCTCTTCAGAAAGGTCAATCATATGAGAGCTGTAAAGAGATTTTCCAGTCTCAGCATAAAACTTTTCTCCAGCATCGAGTAAACCATCGATCCAAGGTAAAAGCTTCTTTGCACAGTGATCCGTATTTAAAATAACAGTAGCTCCGTAAGCATCAGCTAATTCATGGATGTGTTTTGCGCCAGCAACTGCACCAGCAATCGCAGCCTTCTGGTCTGTATTATCTAAACTTTTTCCAGCATTGAAAATTGCGCCTCCGTTTGAGAACTGAATAATAACAGGGCTTTTGAGCTCTGCTGCAGTTTCAAGAACTGTGTTTACTGTATTGTTTCCAATTACATTTACTGCAGGGAGTGCAAATTTCTTTTCTTTTGCTAAAGCAAAAACTTCTTGAACTTGTTTTCCTGTAATTACACCAGAGGGAATTGTTGAACTCATAAGATTTTTATTTTGTTTTCAATTTTGAAGCACCAAATGTAATAGTTTTTTTTAAAAGGGGTAATTTATTCCGATGTTGAATACAGTTCTTCGAAAAGAAATCTGTTTTCCCCAACGATCTGCCTTTATTTGTGAAGGATCATAAGTTTTAAAGCCAGAATCTAAGCGAAACACAAAATA
>JABAZL010000148.1 GCA_018608425.1 Flavobacteriaceae bacterium | reverse complement strand
GTCATCAGAAATTTGCTGCGCGCCACAAGCTTCCTTTTGTTTTATTGTCAGATTCAAAGAAGAAAGTTCAGCGCTTATTTAAGTTGCCAAAAATACTCTTCGGTCTGTATACCAAGCGGATAACCTTTGTAATCGACAAAACAGGATTGGTGTCTTATGTGCATAGCAGTCTTATGCCCGACACCCATATAAAGAAGGCGTTACAGCAATTGAAGTAATTAAAAGTGTTGACTTGCTGTTTCTGTGATTTGATATGGATGCGCAGCTCATAAATCAAAATAATTTTCAATACCTTTACCAAAAATAAACAAGCATTATGGCTAGTAAAAAACAACTAAAGAAAGATATCAATAATAGCGTTGGTGCTTTGATCGAAGAAATCTACGTGTGGGAGCTAATGAATCCTAAAGGTGATTTTAAGAAAAGCGAAAAACTAATTGACGAAGCAATCGTATTATTCGATGAATTGATCATGAAAATTCACGATTACGCTGAGGGTACTTCTGCTAAGAAGCACTTCAATTCAATCATTGAAGAGTTAAACGCAACAACTGCATCTATTTCAGAAAAGATTACGAAGCTTAAATAAGCTAATTACTCTTTAACTTCTTTTAAAGAAGCAAGATATGAACTAAGCTCGACCCCATAGGTTGAGCTTTTTACGTTTTCGGACATTTTGCTGTACAGGCTATCTAAGAATTTTGGATTCGCATCATTAACCTCATAAGCACCAATATAGGCAGCAACTTCCTTGTCCGCATGATTGTTTGCATAGTTCAGAGCAAATAGGTAACGTCGTCTTAATAGGTTTTTAGATTCCTTACTAAAATTAGCTTCTCTCTCTTCTAAACTCATAGAATCTTCTTCTAAATAAGCTTTAACAAGATCCAAGCTTTTGTCATTGAATCGCTTGAGCATCGACTGATATTCTTCTAGTAATACTTGATTTTCAGAACCAGAGATCTGAGCACTACTATCAAAAGTTTTTAATAAAGTATTGATTGTAATTTCTCCTTTTTCACCAAAGAACTGAATGCGGTCATTCAAGCTATCACCATCTTCCTTATCTAAGTATAGGTAGTATATCTCAGCAGAATCGATATCATCTCCAAGACTATAAGGCTTGTCTTTTTCAATTTTGAATGAATCGACGCTAACTAAAGCAGAATCTTCAACCTTTTGAAGATATAAAGTTCCTTTTCTTAAACCGTCAATTGTTCCGGTTACATGCATAGCTTTTTTACTCGGCGAACCGCAAGAAATTAAAAGACTTAAAAAAAATAGTGTGCAAATGGATCTCATAAAACAGATTGTTATTTATTAAACCAATAGGTTAACTTAAATGTTAAACTACGGACTTGAGGTGCAAAAGTATCAGTTACAAAGTAATTATCATTATAAACTAGATAAAAATCGGATAATGGGCTAAATCTCCATTGTAAACGAGAATTAATTCCAAAATTTTCAGACTGAGAACTGTACTGGAAAAAGGTACCCCAGAATAACTTTTTATTAAAAGTCACATCTGCTTTAGGACCTATAAGTATTAAATCGGCAGATGCATAGGGAGCTGGTAACCTGATTTGATCAAAATTGAAACGCATGCTTGCTGTAAAATAGGGCTGAATTCGATAATTCATTTGAGAAGACACCGAAAATTTAGTTCCGTTATAGAAGTTCCCATAGGAGCTTTTGACATTGAAATTAAACACATTGCTTCTGTCCGATTGATACGATAATTCTATATCGTCATAATTATATCCTGTTCGGCCCTCTAAAGGTACAAGAGCGTCACTTCGAGTTGGGTCAAAAGAGTCCAGCAAGTATGTGTAGCGGTTGCTGTAGCGTAATTGTAATTTTGCTTGATTTTTAAAAGAAAGTTCGGCATCAGACCAATTTCCTCGATCGGTCATGAGGTAATTGTCTTTTGGACGCCCTACATAATAAAATGATTGCGAAAAGTTTAGCGATCGAAGGTTTTTAGATTTCAACCAAATACGGTAGGTATAACGGAAATAGTTTTTTAAAATCCCTGTTCGTCTAATAAACCCAAGATCAGATTGGTAATTATCTCCAATCCGAACGACATTAAAAGATACTGAATGTACACGGGCGTTATAGTCAAAACTCAATCCAGTAGAATAGGCGTCTTTTGATTCCTCTGGGTTAAAAGATTGATGTATAAAAGTTCTACCAGTCCATCGATTACTCTTGGATGCTAAATTGAAGTCTGCTCCAACAACACGATTAAAACGGTCTTGTGTATGTTCAAAATCGGGCTCGCCTGTAGTTTGTCTATTCACAAAGATAAAACTCACATTGGAACGATCCAGAACCTTTTTCTGTAAAGTGAAAACAGTATTATTATTTCCCGCAATCTGATTGGAAGGATCTTCGGCAGTTTGCATATTCAAAAAACCAAGACGTAAATTATTGTTTATTTTACCACTGAGTCGAACTCCAGCTATGATTTTATTTTCAAAGGTTGTTCCAGTGGTATCTTTTGCAACACCTATTCTTCTGGAGAAGAAAGGTTGTGCTTCTCTTCGATCTCCAAAATTCACAAATAAGTCGCTGTTTTGAATGAAGAACTGCCGCTTTTCTGGTAGACTAATTTCAAAACGGCTAAGGTTAATGACCTGATCATCTACTTCAACCTGGGAGAAATCTGGATTGATTGTCAAATCCAAGTTCATACCACTTCCTATAGAAACTTTGGCATCTCCTCCGTAATTCAATATGTTTTTTTGTTCATCAACCTCAAAATCTTTTTGCACAGATCCACCCACATAAGGAATAAGGGCTATTGTCTTCCCAGATTTTTTCAAAGGTTTTTCAAAATTCAAAACCCCCATAAAAGCCAAGCCAGCAATGGTTTGATTTTGAGGTATGTTCGCCCAAGTGTACCATTGTTTCGTTTGAGTATCGTGACGATACATATTCATCCGCCATTGGGTAGACCCTTCTGGGTATTGAATCGATTTCAATGGTATTTTTATTTCAGAAACAGTTTTTCCATCTTGTTGTGTAGCTTCTGTTTCCCATTTTACATCCCAACTTTTGTTGAAATCTTTTTCAAAGTTGTTTCCTCCGTTTGAGATTAAGGACTCTCTTTTTACGCCTAGGGGATTGGTTCCAAACATAAAACCGTTTGTTCCATCCATGAATGTATCTAGAATAACGGTTACGTTATCATTCCCTGCTCCAGAATAATCTCGTCGTAGCGATGGAATTATATAGTCAGATGATTCTGAATAGGAAGTTATAAGTATGTATAAGTTGATATCATCGACTAAGAACTTAGCTGTGGTACTTTGTTCCGCTCTCAAGCTATCGGTTGGGAACCATTGCCAGAATCCGGAAATTTCATCGGCAGTTTCCCAATCTTTTTCGTTTCCAAAACCATCAATATTTATTTCTTGAGTTGCTAATTTTACCGATGTCTCAAGCGGCTCTTGTGCATATGTAAGCATAGAAATTAGGCAAGATGATATTAGGGATATTTGTTTTTTATTCAACCTTAATTGTTGTTTTTTATTATTTGAACCCAAATTTAGCTATTGGATTTAAATAATCCATAATTAAATTACTTAAATGAGGGTTTTGATAAAAGGAAAATCACACACCTGTATATTTTACTAAGGAATCCCTACTTTTATACTTTAATTTATGCTAAAAATATTAGGAGAAAATACTCTATTTTACTGCCATTATGCTTTTTGTAGCTTTTCTTATGAAGATTATAAGGGCGAAGAGGTTTTGATAGCGGGTTGTTCTTAAGCTAATTCTTTATCTCTTTCTTTTTCTGCATTTGGTAGGTATTCACTCGTGTGAGTTGGAAGCAACCAAGGAACTTATATTGAAGTTGAATCTTGGGGACGGGTAGGTTCGGATTATACTTCGTTTTATATAGGTAATCAAGAAGATGGAGAAATCGTTAATATAAGCCCCCTTACAGATACTCAGCTTACGTTATTTAATTATGTTACTATTTATAGTTTTGTTACTTAATAATACATTTTTTATGTCCTTATTTTTCTGAAGGTTAGGTTAATTCGTGCACCAATTGTGCGTTTTGTTTTTGCAATCTGGTGCTGCCAGTGTT
>JABAZL010000101.1 GCA_018608425.1 Flavobacteriaceae bacterium | reverse complement strand
AGCGTACCGATATTTTAGATTCTGTAGGAAATACTACTGCTGCTGTTGGAAAAGGTTTTGCAATTGCTTCTGCTGCTTTAACTGCTTTAGCTTTGTTTGCTGCTTATGTAACTTTCACAGGAATTGATGGAATTAATATTTTCAAAGCCGATGTGTTGGCCATGCTTTTTGTAGGTGGAATGATACCGGTTGTTTTTTCTGCTCTAGCAATGGAGTCTGTTGGAAAAGCTGCCATGGAAATGGTTGAAGAAGTTCGTAGACAATTCAGAGAGATTCCAGGAATTATGGAAGGAACTGGTGTTCCAGAATATGCGAAGTGTGTAGATATTTCTACCAAAGCTGCCTTAAGAGAAATGATTTTACCGGGCTTACTTACAATCATTACACCAATCATTGTTGGTGTATTATTCGGAGCTGAACCTTTAGGAGGTTATATGGCTGGAGTTTGTGTGAGTGGAGTAATGTGGGCTATTTTTCAAAACAATGCTGGTGGTGCATGGGATAATGCTAAGAAATCATTCGAAGCTGGTGTTGAAATTAAAGGTGAGATGACCTACAAAGGTTCAGAAGCACATAAGGCTGCTGTAACTGGTGATACGGTTGGAGATCCTTTTAAAGATACTTCTGGACCGTCAATGAATATTTTAATTAAACTTACGTGTTTGGTGAGTTTAGTGATTGCTCCAATTATTGGATCGCATGATGTTGAAGCTGCTGTTGCTCAAGAAATCCAAGTTGAGGTTGTGGCTTCAGAAACGGATATGATGGAAGCTACAATTACTACAACTACTTCCGAAGATGGAACAGTTAAAACTGAAGTCAAAAAAATAAAAGGGACAGAAGCAGAAGTTGAGGCTACAATTGCTGCAATAGAAGATGTGAAACTACACGTAGAACATTAATACTTTTTCTTTTTACATATAAAAAAAACCGGCTTTAAGCCGGTTTTTTTTGTTTTAGGATAATTCCTTTATTTTCGAATCAATTCGATCAATGATTGATTTCATATCGGCAGGTGTGTCTACGAAATCGAGTTCATCGACATCGATGATTAATAGTTTCCCTTTATCGTAATTATGAATCCAAGCCTCGTAACGTTCATTCAAGCGGCTTAAATAATCGATACTAATAGAGTTTTCAAATTCTCTTCCTCTCTTGTGAATGTTGCCAACTAAATTTGGAATACTGGAGCGTAAATAAATCATTAAATCAGGTCCAGTAACCATATTTTCCATCAACTCAAATAAGGATTTATAGTTTTGATAATCCCTTTGTGAAAGTAGTCCCATCGCATGTAAATTGGGTGCAAAAATATGTGCGTCCTCATAAATACTTCGATCTTGAATTACGTTTTTACCACTCTTTTGAATTTCGATGAGCTGACCAAAACGACTGTTTAGAAAGTAAATTTGAAGGTTAAAAGACCACCGTTCCATCTGATGATAAAAGTCATCTAGGTAGGGATTTTCGACAACTTCTTCGAAATGCCCTTGCCATTTATAATGTTTAGAAAGTAAATCAGTAAGACTAGTTTTTCCGGCACCGATGTTCCCGGCTATTGCTATATGCATAATTATGTGTTACTTATTGAGTCAGGTCATGAGGATGATTTCTCATTGGGATATGCAAAATAGCAGTAATTTTTGAAACATAAAAGGATTATTGTCAGGATGAATAAAATATTTTAACGCAAAAACATTTTATATTTTAAAATTATGTTTTAGTTTTGCTCCTCAACTGAGGAAGGATTTGACTGATTGCAGACCTCATTAAAAAAATGCTAAACCAGTGTTGCTTTCACAACGAAGTAATCTTCAAATCCTTCCCGAAAGCAATTTAAATGTCATATTTTTTTACCTCAGAGTCCGTAAGTGAAGGACACCCAGACAAAGTAGCTGATCAAATTAGTGATGCGCTAATTGATAACTTTTTAGCTTTTGACCCAGAAAGTAAAGTCGCGTGCGAAACTTTAGTAACTACTGGTCAAGCAGTATTAGCAGGAGAAGTTAAGAGTAGCACCTACCTTGATGTTCAGAAAATAGCGCGGGATACTATTAATAAAATTGGATACACCAAAGGAGAATACCAGTTCAGTGGTGATTCTTGTGGCGTGATATCCCTCATCCACGAACAGTCTCAAGAAATCAACCAAGGAGTTGAACGTGGTGATAAGAAAAACCAAGGTGCTGGGGATCAGGGAATCATGTTTGGATATGCTTCCAATGAGACCGACAACTACATGCCTTTAGCACTCGATTTATCTCATAAGTTGTTGATCGAATTAGCAGCTCTAAGAAGGGAGATGAAGGATATTACCTATTTGCGTCCCGATGCAAAATCGCAAGTAACTATAGAATACGATGATAACGATACACCAATCCGCATCGATACCATAGTAATTTCGACTCAACACGATCCTTTTGATTCAGATGATGATGCGATGTTGGCGAAAATTAAAAGCGATTTAATTACTCTTTTAATCCCTCGAGTAAAAGCGCAATTGCCAGAACGTATTCAGCTTCTTTTCGATGATCAAATAACCTACCACATCAACCCAACTGGGAAGTTTGTGATTGGAGGGCCTCACGGAGATACCGGATTAACAGGTCGAAAAATAATTATCGATACTTACGGAGGTAAAGGTGGACACGGTGGTGGTGCCTTTAGTGGAAAAGATCCAAGTAAAGTTGATCGAAGTGCTGCCTATGCATCTCGACATATAGCCAAAAACTTAGTAGCTGCTGGTATAGCTGACGAGCTTTTAGTCCAATTGAGTTATGCGATCGGAGTGGCACAACCTACTTCTATTGCAGTAAACACTTATGGAAAGTCTAAGGTGAAATTAACAGATGGCGCAATTGCAGAAAAAATCATTTCTCTTTTTGATTTAACTCCTTACGGTATTGAACAACGTTTGAAATTGCGTACTCCGATTTATTCTGAAACAGCAGCATATGGACATATGGGTCGTGAGCCCAGAACGATAACCAAAACTTTTGAATCTCCATACAGCGGTAAAATCACTCAAGAAGTTGAGCTGTTTACTTGGGAGAAACTAGATCATATTAATGAAATAAAAAAAGAATTTAACTTAATTTAAAAATGGAAAACCTAAACTTTCAAACAAAATCCCTTCATGCGGGTCACGATATAAGCAACACACAAGGTACACGAGCGGTGCCTATATATCAATCTACAGCTTATGTTTTCAATGATTCAGATCAGGCGGCTAATTTATTTTCTTTAGCAGAGCCAGGATACATATATACGCGACTAAATAATCCTACTAATGATGTTTTAGAACAAAGATTAGCAGCTCTTGAAGGCGGAATTGCAGCAGTTTCTACTGCGTCTGGAACCGCAGCAATTTCAACAGCCTTAATGGTTTTATTGAAAGCAGGAGATCATATCGTAGCTTCAAGTAGCCTTTATGGTGGGACGTATAACTTATTGAATGTTACTCTTCCACGTTTGGGAATCACCACTACTTTTGTAGATCCTAGTGATCCTGCAAATTTTGAAGCAGCAGTTCAAGACAATACCCGCGCATTTTTTGCAGAATCTCTTGGGAATCCGAAGCTAGATGTATTGGATTTAAAAGCAATAGCAGCATACTCTAAGAAAGCTAAAGTGCCTTTTATTGTGGATAATACTGTTGCAACTCCAGCTTTATTAAACCCAATCGAACAGGGCGCTAATATTGTAATTCATTCACTCACAAAGTACATCAACGGAAACGGAACTTCTTTAGGAGGTGTCATCATCGATGCTGGTACCTTTGATTATAGTAATGGATTGTTTCCTGAATTTACAGAGCCATCTGCAGGTTACCACGGATTAGTGTATCATGAGGTTTTAGGGCCAGCAGCTTTTATTGCTAAGGTTCGTATTGAAGGTCTTCGTGATTTTGGCGCGGCATTAAGCCCATTCAATAGTTTTCAGATTATTCAAGGCTTAGAAACATTGTCTCTTCGTATGAGTCAACATTCTAAAAATGCATTGGAAATTGCACAATGGTTAGAAGCACAAGAGGAAGTTGCATGGGTAAATTACCCCGGATTAGCTTCTAGTAAATACAGTGATTTAGCAAAACAATACTTGCCAAAAGGTCAGAGTGGTATCGTAAC
>JABAZL010000055.1 GCA_018608425.1 Flavobacteriaceae bacterium | reverse complement strand
ATTTTAATCCCAATATGTGCGGTGCTGCAAAAATAACTGTTGTAGAAGTTGAAGAATTAGTTTCGGCTGGAAGTTTAGACCCAAATCAAATCCACGTTCCGGGAATATTTGTTCAACGCATATTTGAAGGAACAGACTACGAAAAGAGAATTGAGCAACGAACAGTACGTTCAAAAACATAAGCTATGGCATTAGACAAAAACGGTATTGCACAACGCATAGCACAAGAACTCCAAGACGGGTATTATGTCAATCTTGGCATTGGCATTCCTACCTTAGTTGCAAACTATATACCCAACGAAATTGCTGTAGAATTTCAAAGTGAAAACGGCGTTTTGGGAATGGGACCTTTTCCTTTTGAAGGAGAAGAAGATGCCGACATCATCAATGCAGGGAAACAAACGATAACCACACTTGATGGGGCTTCTTTTTTTGATTCTGCCACAAGCTTTGCTATGATCCGAGGGAAACATGTTGACCTTACGATTCTGGGTGCAATGGAAGTTTCTCAAACTGGCGATATTGCCAATTGGAAAATTCCAGGCAAAATGGTAAAGGGTATGGGAGGCGCAATGGATTTAGTCGCTTCAGCTGAAAATATTATTGTAGCCATGATGCACACCAACCGTGCGGGTGTATCCAAACTACTCAAAAAATGTAACCTGCCTTTAACTGGAGTAGGTTGTGTTAAAAAAATTATTACCGAATTGGCCGTTATGGACATTGGTCCAACTGGCTTTATTTTAAGAGAAACTGCCCCAGGAGTTTCCATCGACGAAATTATTAAAGCAACAGCTGGCGATCTACACATAGCTGAGGATGTTCACGAAATGTCCTTTTAAAAAAAACATATGAATCAAAATTTAATCAATCACCTTATTGGCATTGTCGGAGAAACTAACATACTGCATTCAGGTGCTGAAAAAGAACGCTTTACACACATCTGGAAAACAGACATTCCACTAGAAGCAATTGCTGTTGTGTTCCCTACTTCTACTCAAGAAGTATCTGAAATAATGAAGTATTGTCATAGCACACAACAAGAAGTGATCATTCACGGAGGCTTAACGAATCTAATTGGCGGAACCGAAACACAGGCCAGTCAACTAGTAATAGCGTTAGACAAAATGAATTCGATTGAAGAAATCGATGAACAGAGTCGGACAATTACGGCTCAAGCTGGTGCAATCTTAGAAAATCTGATCGATGCTGCTCAAGAAAAACAACTCTTATTACCGATGAGTTTTGGAGCAAAAGGCTCAGCACAAATCGGAGGAGTAGTTTCAACCAATGCAGGGGGCTTGCGTGTATTTCGATACGGCATGACTCGTCAAATGGTTCTTGGAGTCGAAGCTGTTCTTCCCAACGGAACAATCATTTCGTCACTTAAAAAAATAATAAAGGACAATTCTGGCTACGACTTAAAACAACTCTTCATTGGTTCTGAAGGAACACTAGGCATTATAACCAAGGTTATTTTGCGGCTTTCCGAAGCACCAACGAGTCGCTCTTCAGCTATTGTTGGTATAGAAAACTACGAACAAGTTATTGGGCTGTTGAAATTCTTAGAGAAAAACTTAGCAGGAATGTTAAGCGGTTTTGAACTCATGTGGCAAAGTACATACAAGGCTATGACCAGCGAGAATTCTCACTTAATCCCTCCGCTCAGTCAAGAATATCCCTACTACGTTTTTGTCGAAAGCCTAGGAACCAAACCTGCAGAAGATTACAGCAGGTTAGAAGACCTTATCGGGCAAGCGTTAGAAACAGAATTGATACAAGATGCCGTAATGGCTCAGTCAGAAAGAGAATTACACTCCATTTGGCAGATTCGAGAAGACGTATCTGTATTAGCCGCTCAGGCCAATTTTGATCAACACTTCGACATTAGTATCCCAATTCCACTGATCGGAAAAATGGTTGATGACGCAGTTCTAGCACTAGAAAAATTACCCTTTGTAAGCTGTGTTTTTCCTTTCGGTCATGTAGCAGACGGGAATATCCATTTTATTATTGGCAAAAAAGAAAACAATGCAGCCATCATAAAGTCAATTAATGATGTCATTTATCAGCCATTAAAAGCAGTTGGAGGTTCTGTTTCTGCTGAACATGGAATTGGATTACACAAAAAAGAATATTTATCTTTTTGCAGATCTGAGGCTGAAATTGAGTTGATGAAAACACTTAAAAATACGTTTGATCCGCTTCACATTCTTAACCCAAGAAAAATTCTATCAATCGAATAAAAGCTATTCGTCTTCTTCTAATTTTAGGCTAAGGTTTCGGATTTCGGTTTCAAAGGGATATTCAATAACCCCTAAATCATTAACAGTACTCTCACCTTTGATGAAATTTAAATTGAAATTGGAAAGAGAAGGTAACAATAGCTTCACGCGCACAAACCTACCTTCGGTCATACTAGACACAGCCCAAAGCGCAATTCCATTGTATTTCAAAACCAAACGCCTTATCCCGGGGTACTCCGCTGGAGAGGTAAATAACGTTGGTTCTGGCGTTGCATCTGCTGCCACATAAGCAACTGTATTTCCAAAACTAGTTAGTGTAAAGGTATTCGTTTCTGAAACCCCCAAAGCATTCGTTGCCGTTGTGCTGCTTTCGGTATAGGTAGTAGCAACGTAAAGTTTTTCTGTTTTTTTTAATCTATACTCAAATTCTAAAGAAAGCTTATTATCAGGGAAGCCTGAAAATGTTTTGGTGCATTCTGCAACATTTTTAATAGTATGAGGAACAAAAATCCAAGAAGGCACAGTCTCTCCATTTGAATTGACATATGGCACAAAGTCATCAATCCCTGTTGTCCCAGTTATGGTCCAACTATCAGGAGAAAAAGACCAGTCATCTTTGTAAAATGAACGAACATAATCGTTGTAATAACGTACATCTCGGTCTTCAGTATTGAAAGCCTTAAGTCCTACATCAAAAGTTCCATATCCATTGTATTGAACTATTTGTTGGACCAAAGTTGAAGTAGCTGGGGTTCCACCCGGGAATTGCCAAGATAGACTATCAACGTTCGATGCTGTTGCAATATAAGTAACATTAAAAGTTGGTGTTCCGGTGCTAATTGATGACGGCAATGAGCGTTCTGAAGTTACAAAAGAGGCATTTACGCTTCCTGTATTTTCCCATCCATCTGTTCTAATAGTATTTGGTTGGGAATAGAAAATAGGGTTTTTTGTACAACCTACAACAAACAACAGAGCAAGTAATCCAATACCAATGATCCCATAAAAAGCTTTAACTTTCATACAGTAAAAATAAAGTAATTATTTACTATAATTATAAAAATACAATCTATTTAAGTAATATTCGATGGAAACCTAATAATATGCAGTCTTTAATCACAAAAAGTAGGGGTCGATTTTAATTATTTTAGCTAACTTAAAATTTATAAAATATAAACCGCTATATTCTAATATGAAATCATTTTACTCCAAATACAGAATACTTTTTATACTGATTTTCCTTTTTGCATTTATTAGCCTAGTGGATACTGTTGTTTTAAATGGCTCATTCAATGGAGTAGAAAAATACAAACATCTAATCTATATGGTCTTTCTTGTAGGTGGAGTTGTTTTGTTATTGACTCAAATCATCAAAGAGGATGATGAAAAGAATGGTTCTTGATTTTTATCAAAAAAAACTTTTCCTTCTGTTATCTTTACAAAAAAAACAATGAAACACTTCTCTAAAGAAGCTATTGGAGCGATGCCCTCAATTTATCGCTTGAATATGATAAACAGCTGCACAGGTTATAAATCTGCTAATTTGATTGGTACACAATCTAAAGATGGAAACACTAACCTTGCTGTTTTTAACTCAGTAGTTCACTTAGGGAGCAACCCTCCGTTGATCGGTTTTATCCTAAGGCCAACAACAGTTCCAAGGCATACGCATCAAAACATGAAGGATACGGGTTTCTTCACCGTTAATAATATTCATTACAGCCAAATCGAAGATGCTCACCACACCTCAGCAAAATACCCAGAAGATGTTTCTGAATTTTCACAGACAGCTTTAGAGGAAGAATATAAAGAAAACATAGGAGCACCATTTGTTAAAAATGCACCACTACAATTGGGCTGTACCTATGTAAATGAATATCACATCAAAGAAAATGA
>JABAZL010000168.1 GCA_018608425.1 Flavobacteriaceae bacterium | reverse complement strand
ATTTTAAATTCAGTTGCCATAATTTCAATTATGGATTGCGCTTTTTTATACTGATCAAAAACATCAAAGGTTACATCAACAAAAAAGGCATATTTCCCAGGGGTTTCGATAACAGGTAAGGATTGAATTTTAGTGAGGTTCAACTGACAATCACTCATAACATTTAATATCGCAGCTAAACTTCCACGTTGATGGTCTAAAACAAACTTTAAGGCCGCCTTATTGATTTGCTTTTCTTCGACCAAAGCGCCTTTGGCTTGAACAATCACGAAACGAGTTACGTTGTTTTTGATGGTCTGAATCGATTCAGCGTATAGTTTCAAGTCAAAAATATCAGAAGCTTTAACACTTGCTATTGCTCCTATTCCTAGTAGTTGTTCTTTATTAATTTTACGGGCAATGTCTGCAGTATCTTCTGCTTCTACCAAACGAATGTGTGGGTAATCCGAAAAAAACGCTTTACACTGCAACAAGGCCATAGGATGAGAATGTACTTCCTTGAGGTCGGCTATTGATTGTCCTTTTAGCCCCATTAGGTTATGTTCTATATTCAAATAAGATTCTCCTATAATCTGTAAGTTGTGGCGATCGAGCAATGCATAATTTGGAATAATCGAACCAGCAATAGAATTTTCAATTGCCATAACAGCCTGTGTCGCTTCTCCTGAAACAAGTGCATCTGCAAGTGCATCAAAAGTTAAACACTCTAGAAGCTGAATGTCCGAAGAGAAATAGTTCAATGCCACCTGATGGTGAAAAGAGCCTTGTATTCCTTGTATGGCGATGATCGATTGCATTCTTTAGTTTTCCTTTTTGTTCAAAAAAAAAGTCCCGATTAAATCAGGACTTGTATAGTTTATCAACTTAATAATATTACAATGTCCTGTTTTCTTCTTGATAGAAGAAGAAAAAGAAACGGTTGAAATATGTAGTTGTTGTATTCATTAATTTTAATAATAGATTACAAATGTACACTCCAGATTGAGAAAAACAAATTTTTAGCTATTTAATTTACCCTACGTAAAGAAATCTGTACTTTTAAGATCACATTATGAATTTAATTGCAACAAATACCCTTTATGATTGAGGAACTGTTAACGATAAAAAATATTGACGTATACTTTGTTGTTGGAATTATCCTGCTCTTTGGTATATTGGAAAGCATCTCGGGTTTTTTAAAAAATTCAAATCGAAAAAAAGGAGATTGGATTCAAGAAATTTTAAGCTTTTTAGTTCTTGGAAATCTAGTGAAACCAATAATTATTCTCCTGATGTTCGGCTTTTGTGATTTCTTTTTTCCACAATATCGTTTAGCCCTAGCATCAATTCCTTTTATTGGTTTGTTTGCTGCATATATACTAATAGACGATGTACTGCAATATTGGTATCATCGATCAGCACACGAAACTCCATTCTTATGGAAATTGCATCGTCCACATCACCAAGCAGAAGAGATGGGATTTTTTGTTTCCTATCGCAATGCACTTTTATATTATCTCTTGATGCCAAACATTTGGTGGGTTGCATTGATCCTTTTTTTAGGAGGTGGAAAAGTAGTTGCATTGGGTTTGATTCTAAAACAACTGATTATCATCGGTTCGCACAGTCGACTAAAATGGGACAAGCCTTTTTATCAATATGCTGCTCTGCGTCCGATAATAAAAATATTGGAACGCATCATCATCACCCCAGCCTTTCATCACTCCCACCATGGGACTTCTAGATTAGATACAGCGAGTGAACCCAATGGAAATTTCGGGAATATGTTCAGTCTATGGGATCAGTTATTTGGAACAGCTACCTTCCAGAATAGTTACCCAAAAGAATATGGCTTACAACAAAAAACAAACGATCCCTGGACGGCTTCTTATTTCTACCCTTTTGTTAAATCTCCAGATTTAAATAGTGAATGGAGCGCAGGATTTAAAAAAACAGATACAACTACTTTAGAAGCTCTTTCTGTACCCTTAACCAAAGGAGAAGCGTATCTCTGGTGTGCTTGCGGGATGAGTAAAAATCAGCCGTTTTGCGATGGATCGCATCATGGAACTAAGTATAAACCACAAAAATTTACGGTAAAAAGAACAGGAACAACAAGGTTGTGTAACTGTAAAAAAAGTAACGGTACGCCTTTTTGTGACGACACCCACCTCAGCCTATAAAACTACCACATGAAAAAGAAACTCAAAAAAGCGGTTATTATTGGAGCAAGTTCCGGGATCGGAAAAGCGCTTGCACGGGAGTTGGTAAGAAACAATTATCATGTTGGCGTCACTGGAAGAAGAGAAAGTCATCTACTAGAGCTCCAAAAAGAACACCCAGAACACATACGCATAGCAGTATTTGACGCCACAAAACCCAATGCCATTGAACAGCTTGAAGCTTTAGAAGAAACATTAGAAGGCATCGATTTGTTTGTTATCAGTGCTGGGATTGGGCACTTCAATTTGGACTATAATTATGCGTTAGAAAATGAAACCAATCAATTGAATGTTATTGCATTCACCCGATTAGTTAATTGGGGTATGCGATACTTTGAGAAACAAGGACAGGGGCATTTGGTCAACATTTCATCGGTTGCAAGCCGAAGAGGAGGTAGACAAGCACCAGCATATAATGCTTCAAAAGCATATCAATCGATTTACCTTGAAGGGATGGCTCAAAAAGTAGCCTACGATAAACTGCCAATTTACACTACTGATGTTCGGCCCGGCTTTGTAAAAACTGCTATGGCTAAAGCGGATAAAATGTTCTGGATATCCAGTAAAGAAAAAGCTGCACGGCAAATTTTTAGAAGTATTCAGAAAAAGAAGAGAATTGTCTATGTCAGTCGACGTTGGGTAATAATCGCTTGGATTCTAGAGCGTATCCCTTGGTTAATATACAAACGTATGTAAGCATATTTTAAATTACCTTTATAAAAAAAACAGGTGGCTTTAGTTCTCAATCAAATCAAGAAAAAATACGGTACAATCGAAGCGCTTCAGGGCATTTCAGTAGCAATGAAGGCAGGAGAAGTTGTCGGTTTACTCGGTCCTAATGGAGCAGGTAAATCTACGCTCATGAAAATTTTAACCGGATCAATTGAACAGTGGGACGGAACGATTACGTATAAAGGAGATGACCTACGGAACTCCCTCAAAAGCATACAACAACGTACTGGATACCTACCCGAAAATAATCCGTTGTACGGAGAACTATTCGTTTTAGAATATTTACAGTTTACCGCTTCGCTTTATAAAATCAAGAACGCTCCTTTTACGAGTATCATCGAGCAAGTAGGTCTTACCGAATTTAAGAACCGGAAAATAGAAACTCTTTCCAAAGGGTATCAACAACGTGTTGGAATTGCTGCTGCATTACTTCACGATCCTGAAATCTTAATTTTAGATGAGCCTACAACTGGACTTGACCCCAATCAGATGGTCGAAATCCGAAAATTAATCCGTACCCTAGGAGAAGATAAAATTGTAATCCTATCCAGTCATATCCTCTCAGAAGTAGAAAGTGTTTGTGACCGTGTATTGATCATAAAAGAAGGTAAGCTGGTTGCTGATCAAAATCTAGACGAACTCCGTAAAGGTCAACAACAAATTATTTTAGTTGAGTTTGACTACCGAATTGAAACCGAGGCATTGTCGAAAATTCCACACGTTACTAAAGTGGTCAACACTTTTGATTTTAACTATGAAATACACCTCGACACCCAGGAAGATATGCGACCTCAAGTCTTCGATTTTGCGCACGACAATGAACTCAAAATTTTAGGGCTACAACTTAAAAACGAAAACTTAGAACAGTTGTTTACCCAATCAACAACCTAACAAAATGTTGCATACGCCCCGACTTCTTATCGCACCACTTACTAAGGCAGACTGTAAAGACATTCACTATAAAAATTGTTTTCCAGAAGTTGCAGAATTTAACACCATTGGCATTCCTAAAAGTATCGAGGTTACAGAAAAATTCCTTCAACCGTTATTTGAACCTCAACAAGTAGAACAAGGGCAGCAATTGGGCTGGTCCATTCGATTAAAAGAAAACAATACGTTTATCGGAGAATTGGGAATGCGACTTACTACTCCTAAGTACAACAAAGGAGAAATACACTACAGCCTGATTCCTACGTTTTGGAATAAAGGGTATGCAACCGAAGCGG
>JABAZL010000137.1 GCA_018608425.1 Flavobacteriaceae bacterium | reverse complement strand
GCTTTTATAATATGGTCCGTTACTTTCATAAGGCGGTCTATTTAATATTGGGTCGAAGCCACTTCTCGGCTTCCTTAAGGTCTATATTTTTTCGTTTACTAAAACTTACTACTTGGTCTTGAGTGATTTTTCCTACACCAAAATACTGGGCATCTGGGTGTGCGAAGTAATAACCTGAGACCGATGCTGCAGGCCACATGGCAAGACTTTCAGTCAATGTTACTCCAATGTTTTCTTCTACTTGCAATAAATCCCAAATGGTACTTTTCTCTAAATGATCGGGGCATGCTGGGTATCCGGGTGCCGGACGAATTCCTTTGTAAGCTTCTTTTATCAAAGCCTCATTATCTAGGGCTTCGTCAGCTACGTATCCCCATGCTTTGGTTCGAACTTCTTTGTGTAAGTATTCAGCAAAAGCTTCTGCCAAACGATCGGCTAAAGCTTTTACCATAATAGCATTGTAGTCGTCGTTGTCATCTTCATAAGCCTTGGCAAGTTCGGCAGTTCCGAAACCAGTTGAAACACAAAAACTACCGATATAATCGGGAACACCGCTTTCTTTTGGTGCAATAAAATCGGCCAGTGCAATATTGGTTTTACCAGCTCTTTTTTTGAGTTGTTGCCTTAGGGTTAAAAACTTGACTTGCGTCTCTTTTCTAGACTCATCTGCATACACTTCAATATCATCATCGTCAACAGTATTCGCTGGAAAAATTCCAAATACAGCTTTTGCTTTAAGCAACTTTTTATCTAAAATTTCCGACAGTATAACCTGAGCATCTGCGAATAATTCTATGGCTTGTTCTCCAACAATTGCATCTTCTAAAATAGCAGGGTAATGTCCATGCAAATCCCAAGAACGAAAAAATGGACTCCAATCGATGTACGGAAGTAAGACGTCTAAATTTTGATTTGCTATGACTTGAACTCCCAATTGATTTGGAGTCTTTGGTTCGAACCTACTCCAATCCAATTGAAGTTTTCGGGAACGTGCCGTTTCTATATCGATGTGCTCTTTAGTTTCTTGGCGATCCAAAAATTTGGCTCTGAAAAGTTCGTATTCACTGCGAATCGAATCTTTATAAAGTTGTGATGTTTCCTTATTCAATAAACTCCCAGCTACCGTGACCGCTCTTGAAGCGTCGTTTACATGAATTACTGTTGAGCTTAGTTCCGGGGCTATTTTAACTGCCGTGTGTGCTTTAGAGGTTGTTGCACCACCGATCATTAAGGGAATATTTAAATCTCTGCGTTTGATTTCTTGGGCAACATAGATCATTTCATCGAGTGAAGGGGTAATTAAACCCGAAAGTCCTATGATGTCTACTTCTTCTTCTATGGCAATAGATATGATTTTCTCTAAGGGTACCATAACCCCTAAATCAATAATCTCATAATTATTACAGGCCAGAACAACACCCACAATGTTTTTTCCAATATCATGTACATCACCTTTTACAGTAGCCATTAATATTTTTCCAGCGGCTTCTTGTTTCCCATCTTTTTCAGCCTCAATAAAGGGTAATAAATGAGCAACTGCGCGCTTCATAACCCGAGCAGATTTAACAACTTGAGGTAAAAACATTTTTCCAGAACCAAATAAATCTCCGACGACATTCATTCCAGTCATCAAGTTTTCTTCAATAACTTCTATGGGTCTCGGCGCTAGTAGACGAGCTTCTTCAACGTCTTCAACAATGAATTCATCAATTCCTTTCACCAAGGCATGGGTAATACGTTCTTGAAGTGGATACGCCCGCCACTCTTTAACTACTAATTTTCTTTCGGTTGTATTATCTATAATTTGCTCTGCAAAATCCAATAAGCGTTCGGTAGCATCGTCTCTTTTATTTAGGAGTACATCTTCTACACGAATCAAAAGCTCTGGCTCTATTTCATCGTAAATTTCCAACATTGTAGGATTCACAATCCCCATATTCATCCCGTGTTGTATAGCATGATATAAGAAGGCCGAATGCATGGCTTCACGAACTTTATTATTTCCTCGGAAAGAAAAAGAAACATTACTGACACCTCCACTCACATGTGCGTGAGGTAAATTTTCTCGTATCCATGCAGCAGTTTTAAAGAAATCAACTGCATTGTTTTTGTGCTCATCCATTCCTGTAGCAACCGGGAAAATGTTGGGATCGAAAATAATATCTTCTGGTGGAAAGCCAACTACATCAACTAAAACGTCATACGAACGTTTGCAAATCTCAATCCGACGTTCAAGCGTATCTGCTTGTCCATCTTCATCAAATGCCATAATGATAACAGCCGCTCCGTATCTGCGAATAGTATTGGCTTGTTTAATGAAGTTCTCCTCCCCTTCTTTTAAACTGATTGAATTGACAACCGATTTTCCTTGTACCACTTTAAGTCCCGCTAGGATGATTTCCCATTTAGAGCTATCAATCATTATTGGAATTCGAGAGATGTCGGGTTCGGCTGCTAATAGATTCAAGTAGGTTGTCATAGCTTTTGCGCCATCGATCATCCCCTCGTCCATATTCACATCTAAAATCTGTGCACCACCATCGACTTGATCACGAGCAATCTCAACCGCAGCATTGTAATCGCCTTGTTCAATGAGGCGCAAAAACTTCCGCGAACCTGTAACATTGGTGCGTTCCCCTATGTTAATGAAATTCGTTTCAGGTGTAACCACAAGGGGTTCCAAACCAGAAAGCTTTAGGTATTTTGTTCCCGCTTTCATATAGAAATTTGTTCGATTTTTCTGGGTTGATGTAATCTTGCTGCCGCTGCAATTTGAGCAATATGGTCCGGTGTTGATCCGCAACAACCGCCAATGATATTAATTAAATTTTCTTCTAAATACTTTGTTATTAACGCTCCCATTTCTTCTGGTGTTTGATCATAAGCACCAAAAGCATTGGGTAATCCTGCATTAGGATGGGCTGAAGTACGAACCTCAGTGGCTTGAGAAAGTGTTCTGAGATAAGGAAGCAATTGGTCTGCACCCAAGGCGCAATTGAATCCGATGCTGAGCAAAGGAATATGGGACACTGAAATCACAAAGGCTTCTACAGTTTGCCCAGAAAGGGTTCTCCCACTAGCATCGGTAATGGTGCCACTGACCATTACTGGGATATCCCAATTATTTTTTTCTTTTAAAGCATCAATTGCGAACAAAGCAGCTTTAGCGTTTAGCGTGTCAAAAACTGTTTCAACTAATAACACATCCGATCCACCATCGACTAAACCCTGTACTTGCTCGCTATAGGAGATGACTAGGTCATCAAACGTTACCGCACGATAGCCTGGGTCATTTACATCAGGAGACATACTCGCTGTCCGATTTGTTGGGCCAATAGATCCTGCAACAAAACGAGGCTTATTGGGGTTTGCATGCGTAAACTCATCTGCAACTTCACGCGCTAGTTTTGCAGATTCAAAATTCAGCTCATAAACCCAAGGTTCCATTTCATAATCTCCCATACCAATAGAAGTAGAAGAAAAAGTATTCGTTTCTACGATATCGGCACCTACTTCAAAATACTTACGATGTATTGTTTTAATTGCCTCGGGCTGAGTCAATGAAAGCATGTCATTGTTACCTTGAAGGGAACAAGGATGATCTGTAAAACGATCACCCCTAAAATCTACTTCAGTAAATTTATAGGCTTGCAACATCGTTCCCATAGCGCCATCTAAAACGAGGATATTTTTCTGTAAAGCTTCTTCTATTGCAGTCATTTATAAGGTTGCTAATGCTTGATTTAAATCGTTTTGAATATCTTCTACGTGTTCCAATCCTACAGAGAGTCGAACCATTCCGTCCGTTATTCCAACTTCCAAACGATCGGATTCCGAAAGCTTATTATGGGTAGTTGATGCTGGATGCGTAACGATTGTTCTTGAATCACCAAGATTGGAAGAAAGAGAAAGCATGGTTAATGCATCTAGAAAATTACGCCCAGCTTCGAGACCCCCTTTGATTTCGAAAGCGATAATACTCCCCCCCTGACTCATTTGTTTCTTAGCCAATTCGTATTGGGGATGGGATTTTAAGAATGGATATTTTACCCAGTTAATTTTTGGATGCTTTTCTAAAAATTCAGCTGTTGCCAGAGCTGATTGGCAATGACGATCTACCCGAACTGGAAGTGTTTCCATGCTTTTGGATAAAACCCAAGCATT
>JABAZL010000064.1 GCA_018608425.1 Flavobacteriaceae bacterium | reverse complement strand
CATTCGGGAATTGAAACACTAAGTTTTATTTTTTAAATTATACTTATTATAATATGCTTTATATATTTTGTTCATAAAACTATTCCTTTGTAGTTTGTGAATTATCCATCTTATTCACAGTTTAATAAGATGTATAACTAAAATAAACAATAATTATATTTTTAAAATAATTGGATTTAACATAAATGAATCGTTTTTTTTAATATATTTGGAAAACCAGTTTGGTAAACCAATATGGTTTTCCAAATCATGTGATATAGAAAAGGGTAGTTGTACCTGCCCTTTTATAATTATATATCAAAAAAGAGGGAGTAATAACGATAATGCCTAAACGATTATGAATAAAGAGTTCTTTTATTTATTCAGCGTTTAGTGCCATCACTTCTTTAAAGTGATCAAAAGCTAATCAAATTAAACTAACTATTAACAACGTATGAAAATTAAATCTCATCTAACACTGTTGTTTGTTCTTATGGGCGTAGCCTTCGGATTTGGACAGACACAACTCAGTGGATCAATTACAGATGCAAACAGTGAACCAATACCCGGAGCAACTATAATTGTACAAGGCACAAACAATGGAACAACTTCCGATTTTGATGGAAATTTTTCTATTGCAGTAGAAGAAAATCAAAACATAGAGATCTCCTATTTGGGATACTCTACACAAACGATTTCATATATCGGTCAAGATAACATAAGTGTGAGCTTAGTAGAAGATCAGAATGAGTTGGATGAAATTGTGGTAATTGGTTATGGAACTCAAAAAAAATCACATCTTACTGGCGCTATATCTAAAGTTGTAAATGAAAGCTTGGATCAAATAGCAGTATCAAGAGTTGACGATGCTCTGATTGGTCAGGTTTCTGGGGTAAATATCCAAGCAAGTTCAGCAGAAGCGGGAGCTGCACCTACCATAACTGTAAGAGGTTTTGGATCGATTACCGCCGATTCTGGACCAGCTGTTGTAGTTGATGGAGTAATTGTAGATGCTGGTTTTCTAGGAAATTTAGACATGAATGATATTGAGTCTTTTGAAGTTTTAAAAGATGCTGCTTCTGCTGCTATTTATGGTAGTGAAGGTTCTAATGGGGTAATTTTAATTACTACTAAAACTGGAAAAGAAGGAAAAACCAAATTCTCATACAATACATTTATTGGATATAAAGATGCCTTCGGGAGCGATGACTATAAGAAAAGTGTTGCAGGTTGGGCAGCTAAGGAATTAGCCGCCACTGGTGAACTTTCAGAGATAACCCAATATGCACAAAAAATAGTAGAGGTTACGGGTATCGACAGGGATTGGCAAGATGTTTTCTTTGATGGAGGAACCATTACAAGCCATTCGCTTTCAGCTAGAGGAGGTTCTGAGAGTACAAAATTCAGTATTTCTCTTAGAGCTCTTGAAGATGAGGGTGTTGTTATAACAGACAACTACAAGTTGTTTTCTGCAAAATTAAAATTAGATACTAAACTGAACGATAAATTTAAATTTGGAATTAGTGCAACTCCATCTTATTCAAAGAGAAGAGCTTTGCCAACGTCTGTACATAATCCTATAAGACAGTCTCCGTGGTTACCTATTTATCATTCTGCTGAAACATTACAATTTATCAATAGAGATTCTTACCCGAATGTTGGGATTGGAGATTATTTTTATGAAAACCATTTGGTTGAATTAGATTTAGACGGAAACGGAAGCGATAATAGACCCCGTACCTCTGGCGATTCAAACCCATACGCACAATATGTAGAAAGAGAGCATTATGAATTTAACACTAGATTATTAGGCTCGACTTATTTGCAATATAAAATCATGGATGGACTTACTGCTAAGACTTCCTTAGGGGTGACGATGGAACAACGTAAAAGAACACGATGGGATGGTGTGAAACATCATGCATCTGGAACTAGTAGAGCGGCTTACTTATTGCAAAATCGATATAGATCTAGATTGATTTCGGACAATACGCTGTCTTACAACACTCAAATTGATGATCATGAAATTAGTGCTTTGGCTGGGGTTACCATACAAAGAAGAACTGCTGAAACCAGTCAAATTGCTGGTACAGGATATTCTAATGATTTACTTAAAAATCTACAAGGAGCAACTACAATTATTTCAGAAGGTGAATACAATGTGGTTCAAAATAAAATCGGATACTTTGCTAGGATTAACTATGCCTATGCCAATAAGTATTTAGTCAATGCTTCGTTTAGACGTGATGGTAGTTCTGTTTTTGGAGTAGATTCAAAGTGGGGTAATTTCCCTGCAGTTTCTTTGGGATGGAATGTTGCTAATGAAAGCTTTTTTGAAGGCGTAGACGTTTTAAGTAATTTAAAATTGAGAGTTAGTTATGGTCTTACTGGTGCTGAGAACTTCAATGTAGGAGACGACTTAGTTAATGCATGGCCTTACTTGGCACAATTAGATAATACGAATGCGATTACAGGTGGAAGTATTACGGCTGGTGTTTCACCTAAGAATATTGCAAACCTGTTATTACAATGGGAAGCTTCAGAAGAATTTAATCCAGGATTAGATTTTGGGTTTTTAAATAACAGAATCTCTGGTTCAATTGATTACTATAAAAGAACAAGTGACCAGCTATTATTAAATAACCCAGTGTCTTATGTCACAGGTTTCAATAATGGAATTGTAAACTTAGGAAAAGTAGCAAACAGTGGTTGGGAACTAGAGCTAAGAACAAAAAATATTTCTAGTGAAAACTTTTCATGGAAATCGACTTTAATCTCCTCTACAAATAAAAACGAATTACTTGATTATGGTGAATCAAATGGAGCTTTAACGGAAGATGGATTTGGTAGAAATTCACAATGGATAAACCTTGTAGGTAACCCAATCTCTTCTTTTTATGGTTATGTTGTAGATGAAGAGCTAGCAAATGAGTATTGGGATTCTCCTTGGATACCAATTAATGGTAAGTCAGAAGATGTTATCGTTAAAGATTTAAATGGAGATGGTTTGATTACAGATGATGACAAAACTATTTTGGGAGATCCATACCCAGAAATCGTTTGGAGTTTTACAAATGAATTTAAGTACAAGAACTTTGACTTTTCTTTTATGATACAGGGTAGTCAAGGAGCTGAAGTGAAAAATATTGGAGATCAATATTTCTATACACACTGGCAAGGGGGCACCTCTGATGAGCAAGCTGTTGTTAATGCTGGTATAATATCCGACACATCTTTCCTTCAACCAAGAATTCACACCAACGATGTTGTTATGAGCGCAGGCTATTTTTCGTTAAGAAATGTAAACATTGGATATACTTTACCTGAGGATGCTGTATCAAAATTAGGAATAACATCATGTAGAGTATACGCAACAGGTCAGAATTTAATTTACATTACTTCTGATGATTATCACGGTTTTAATCCAGAGTTTATTGACGGTAACAACAGTCCACAATCTTACGGTGCTCAAAGAGCAGGTACTCCATTGTTCAGCACGATGTCAATAGGTATGAACCTTAATTTTTAATCAAAGAAAATATTAATTATGAAACATATAAAATTTTTAATTTTTGCTTTAACAGGAGCTATGTTTGTTTCCTGTGACGCAGATGAGTTTTTAAACCCATTGCCAGACTCTGCAATTGTTGCAGACAGTTTTTTTCAATCTGATGAAGATGTTTTGGCAGGGATCATTGGTATTTACGATGCCTTACAAGGGGTTAACGAAAACACAGAGTCAAGTTCAATTCGATTCAATAGAGGAGTTCAATTAGAATATCTTTTAACAGAACATCGTTCAGATAATACAAGAAGTAAAACACTTGAAGGGTCAAGAGCTGATTTTCATAGATATATAGTTGAACCAGACAATGTTCAATCTGAAGATTATTACCAATCGATGTACGAAATTATTTTTAGAGCAAATAATGTTCTAAACTACATTGATAATGCAGACGCATCAAATACAAATAAATATAGTGCTGAAGCAAAATTTTTAAGAGCCTACGCATATTTTAACTTAGTAAGATTGTACGGAGGTGTTCCATTGGTGACCAGAGTAGTAGGGTCTGATGAAAAAGAATTGCTTTTCACTAGAGTTGAGGAAACAACAGTTTACGAACAAATTGTAGCTGATCTTCAAGAAGGGGTTAATCACTTAGATAACTCAAGCAAGTCTAGAACATCTAAAGCTGCGGCTCAAGGAATTTTAGCCAAAGTATACTTATCACAACCTACACCAAACTATACCGGTGCAAGACAATTGTGTGAGGATATTATTAATAGCGGGGATTTTGCTTTAGAGTCTAATTTCAAGAATGTTTTCTACGATGAATTGAATGACGAAATTATTTTTGCAGTTCAGTTCCTATTTGGAAATCCAGAGGAAAGCCAAGGGTTCTCGTCTGAATTTACATCCTATAGCCGTCAAGGGAGACAAGATGGACTCAATATTGTCAATCCAAATCTTGCAGAAGACTTTATTGCACGTGGTGGAAACAGAACTGCAGTGTCTTATACTGCCTTTGGTGATGATGCTGATCTTCCAGTACCAGAAGATGCTGAAGTAGCAAAGTTTTTACCAGAAGGATACGATATTTCTGATACTGACCTTCCTACGTATGGAGGAGGTCCTTCAAATGCAGGGAACGACTGGATTATCTTACGTTATTCGGATGTGTTATTAATGCATGTTGAGGCTATAATGCAAGGTGGAGATACCGCAGATGGTAATGCCATAGATTCTTATATGAAAGTAAGAGTTAGAGCAGGGTTTGACGCTGCTGCAGATCGCCCTTCTGTCTTGACTAAAGATGATTTATTACTTGAAAGAAGAGTAGAATTGGCTTTTGAAAATCATCGTTTCTTTGATTTAAAAAGATTAGGAAAAGCGCACGATGTATTAGGTGCACATGCTGCTTTAAAAGGATATACGAGTTATAATATCAGAAGATTATTATTACCAATTCCGTCAAGGGAAATTAATTTAAGTGATGGTCTTTTGATTCAAAACCCTCAATAATAACACAAACTTTAAAATTATGAAATATCAATTAAATATTTTCAAAAAGACCTTAAAGGCTTTGTTGTGCTCGTCGGTACTGATTTTCTCGATAAGCTGTGAAAAAGCTTTTGAATTTGATTTGCCAGAGGCTGGTTCATTAACAGACAATAGCTTACCAACAGCATCTTTTGCTTACATCCCAAATGCAGAAGATTTCAGAACAATAGAATTCAATAATTTATCTACGGAGTCCATTAAATATCTCTGGGACTTTGGAGGAGGAAGCACTTCTGCAGACAAAGACCCTAGTTATACTTTTGCCGCAGGAGAAGGTACTTATCCTGTAACCTTGACTGCAATAGATGCAAACGAGGCATCAACAACGGTAACACTAGATGTTAATGTAGTTGATGAATTTGTTCCTATTCCAGTTACGATTTTGAATGGAGATTTCAATGGTGGCTCAAGCGATTGGAAGTTTACTTCTTTTACAGGCGGTAATATAAATCCATTCAATTCTAGTAGTGATGGTTCTTTCACAAATTATGATGGATCTGACAATGGAGCTAAAACAAAAGGTGCAAAATGGACGAAGTCCACTTCAGCTGGTGTTTATTTAAGTTCTAATACGCGATATGCTTACCAAGCAATTGCCGTTTCTCCTTCCAATGAAGAACGCTCAGTTAAATATGTTCTAGAATATGAATATGCAATAAAGTCACCAGCTGAAGCTGCAGGTGTTGCTGCTGGAGGAAATAGAATTATTTCTGAAGTTTTAGATGGTCACTTTGCTGATGGTGCAGATGCCGTTGCAAGTACACATATTAGTCAATTTATTGCAAATGAAGCTAATGGTAAAACATCGCACACTACGGTTAGACAGGAGTTTACAACAAATGCAAGCGGAGCAGTTTCGATAATGTTTTATGCAGTAACAGATGTTGATGTTTATGTTGACAATGTTAAAGTTTATGCAGCTAACTAATTTTGGCTGAGAGTATAAAAAACAAATAAAAAAATTATGAATTTATTAAAAAAAGGAATATTCTCTTTACTAGTAGTCGGCTTTATTGCTTCTTGTGAAGATGATGATTTGATTATACCAGTTGAAAATACAGTTGGCTCAGGTTTAACTGAGATTACATTTTCAAGTTTTGAAGCAACTTCAGGACCTGATGCAAATGGAATAGATGATGGTACATACGTTACTGTAAAACCACTTGCCATTGGAGTTTCTTCTTACACCGTAGATTTTGGTGCGGGAGGTTCTCCTGTAACAATTTCTGAATTAGGAGGATCGGCTTCATATGATTACTCTAACGTGGTTGAAGAAACTATTTATACAATAACGGTAACTGCGATTTCAGACAAAGGCCTATCAAGTGTTTCAAAGACTACAAATATTACTGTTGAACATGAAGTCACAGCTGTAACTTCGGCCCCAAGTTCACCTTCAGTAGGTCTCGAGGAAGTCTTGAAGGTTTATAGTAATGGAATTGAGCATAATGGCGCTTTTGTCTCATATAGATATTCAGCGGCAGGAACCGATCTCAATGAAGGAGCTGCTCAGCAAGGAGAGGTGACTTTGGAATCAGGTAATAATATTTTACAATATTCTAGATTGAGTGATACGGTCGGTGCATCTATTGAAATGGATGAAATTGTTGCTGCTGATGCATTTGGATCTGGGATTGCTGCAACACATGTGCATTTAGATGTTCATTCTGATTTTGCGGTTGGAATAGACAAGTTAAAAATAACATTGGTTAATGGAAGTACTGAATACACCTTTAATCAAAATTTGATAGATGGTGAATGGATCAATCTTGATTTAAACTTGGCTACTGATTTTTCATCTCCTGTTGTTCAATTTGATGAAATTAAACTTGAATTAGGTGCAGGTGGAACAGCTAACGATGCTGCAACGTTGAACCTTGACAATGTTTATTTCTACAAACCCATCAGTTCGGTTATTCAAAATGGTGATTTCGATAGCAAAACAGATCATTGGAGATTTACTGCTTTTACAGATGGAACAACAACTCCTTTTGGTTCGAGCTCCGACGGTTCTTGGAAAAACTATGACGGAACTGCTAATGGATCTAAAACTAAAGGGGCAAAATGGACCTCAAGTCAGTCTGGTGGACCGCTTCAAAACGTTGGGTCGAGATATGCCTATCAAGCACTTAAGCTTACACCAAATACGGATTATGTTTTTGAATACGAATATGCTATAAAGAACGATAACGCAAACGACCCTATTGGTGGCAGAAGAATGGTAGGAGTAGTTCTAGACGGTCATTTTGTAGACGGTGTCGATGCCGTAAGCGCATTGAGCTCTAATTTAGGTAACCACGTTGGAACTATAGCCGAAGGAAAATTCAGCAGTACAAGAGGTACCCTAGTAAAGATCCCGTTCACATCCAATGATAATGGCGAAGTTGCATTTTTGTTTTATGCCGTTACATCAAAAGATGGTTGGATTGATAATGTTAAAGTGTATCAACAGCCATAACGATAAAGTTTTTAATGAAAAAATTCCGAAAAGAAATAATAGCATGTTTGCTAATATCCTTTCTATCTGTCAGCGCTACTTCTCAGAATACGAGAAGTAGCGTTACGGCTTCGGGGAATAAAATTGAGAAAAAGGTTAAAAAGAAAAGAAAGAAGAAAGTAAAGCTTCCTAAAATTGATCTAAGTCATTGGAAAGTAACCCTGCCAGTAGCAAATGAACAAGGGAAGCCTATTGAAATCTCTCCACCTGAAATCTCGAATTATGCAAATATTGAGGTTGCAAAGCCTTATATGTACCTTGACTCGGTAAGAGGAGCAATTGTTTTTCATGCGATGCCTACCGATTCTAAAACTAGAAACACAAAATACACTAGGTCAGAATTAAGAGAACAATTGGTGCCTGGAGACAATAATGTAAACTGGACATTTGCTGATGGTGCTTATATGAAAGGCAAAATAGCGATGGAAGGATCTACAAGAAATTCTAGTGGTAAATACCATAGAACAATAATTATGCAAATTCACGGACGTTTAACCAACGAACAGCGCGATTTAATTGGTCAAGATGATAATAATGCTCCTCCTATTTTAAAAATATATTGGGATAACGGTAAAATAAGGATTAAAACAAAAGTTCTCAAAAATGTAAATGCCCCAGATCAAGTACTTCTTCATGAAGAGGCTTGGGGGAACGATGCAGGATTTAATTTTGAAGAAGAAGTAGGTTTCAGGAAATTCATTTTAGAAGTAAAAGTTTCTGAAGGTAAAATGGTTATTGTTTTAAATAAAAATGAATATAAAGTGTACGAGAACATTCATATGAAACGTTGGGGCATTTTTGAAAATTATTTTAAAGCAGGAAATTATTTTCAGTCAAGAGATGAAGGATCTTTTTCTAAAGTTAGATTTTACGAATTAGAAGTGTCACATTAAAGGATAAACTAATATATGACCACAAATAGATCAATGTTAAGAAGCTTCATATACATGTTCTTTGGAATAAGTATGCTTATGAGTTGTGGTAGTGATGACGTTGAGCCTATTGATGCTGAGGTTGAAGTTGTGGTCGAGACTGAGGTTGTAACTGGAGTGGAAGTAACGCAGGTTCCAGTAATCCCCCAATATCTTCTTTCTGAAATTGATCTTAATAACTGGAAAGTTACGCTCCCTATTGGTAATCCAACATCTGTACGACCTCCCGATATTCTTGACTACGCAACTAACGCAACCTTAAAGCCGTTTTTTTATAACGATTCAATAGACGGTTCTTTAGTTTTTTATACATATCCAGCAAGTTCTACTCCAAACTCTTCTTACTCCAGAACAGAACTACGTGAACAAATGGTTCCAGGAAGTGACAATACCAATTGGACGTTTGCTCAGGGTGGACGCATGCGAGGTGTGCTATCAGTTCCAGAAGTTACTTTTGATGAAAATGGAGACGAACACCGTATAATTGTGATGCAAATTCATGGTCGATTGACGAATCAACAACGAGACTTGATTGGAGAAAATGATAATAATGCTCCTCCGATGCTTAAAATATATTGGCAAAAAGGACGGGTTAGAATCAAAACTAAAGTTGTCAAAAATCTGGATTCTACCTATGAAGAATTGTTACATGAAAGTGCTTGGGGGAATGATGAAGGATATACCATACCTGTAGATGTTAATAACGATAAGTTTGCAATAGAAATAATTGTTTCAGAAGGAAGTATGGAGGTGGTATTGAATGATGAGCATTCAGTTATTTATAATGATATTCATATCCAAAAGTGGGGTATTTTTGAAAACTACTTTAAAGCTGGGAATTACCTTCAGAGTAGAGATGAAGGTTCTTTTGCGAGAGTAAAATATTATGAGTTAGAAATTTCTCATGATTAAAGTGATTTTTTAAACCCCAGATTTGATGAAAGCAAATTAACGAGGTGTAATTATATGCGATAATGATAATAGACAACGAAATTCAGAGTACGAAAAAGAGAATTATATCGAGTATCAAGGACTTAATTAATTTTAAAAACTTAGAACCGGGAGAGAAGCTCCCTTCTGAACGTATGTTATCTGAAAAATTCAATGTATCTCGAGGCAATCTTCGTGATGCCCTTCAGACGTTAGAATATTATGGGTTAGTTAAATCAATACCCCAGAGTGGAACATTTGTTGCCGAAATTGGTATTACTGCTTTAAACGGTATGATTGACGATATATTAAGTTTGCCCTCACCCTCTTTTAAAGAATTGGTTGAGGCCAGAATTTTTTTAGAACTCAAAGGTGTAAAATTAGCCGCAATTAGAAGAACAACCGACGATTTGATTCGCTTAGAAAACGCTTTAGCTGCCTATTCAGATAAAGTTAACGCTAGTGAAGATGCTGTACAGGAAGATTTACTCTTTCATTTGGCTATCGCTCGGGCTAGTGGAAATTCAACTTTGAATACTTTTATGCTCAAGATTACTCCCGAAATCATCAATAATTTTGAAAAACACCATGTCTGTGACAAGGACACTGCTTTTATTGGAATTCAAGAACATAACGATATCATTGATGCAATTAGAAGTCAGGATCCTGACGCTGCTAGAAGAGCCATGAAAAAGCATTTTAAATCCCTTTATCAGTATTGTTATAGTGCTGAGTGAATTTTAAAAGTACAGAATAATGACTCTAAGTTTATTATACAAACTCCTTAGATACAGTTCTTTTTATTCAACTTAAAATCCCTCCAAGTAAAATATTGATCTGCGAAAAAAGAAATTTTTGTTTTGCTCACTCACTATTCAAAGCGGTAGTTTTATATCGTATAAATTAATATAACCCCCTTAAAGTGAATATCTGAATCAGTATAACTACTTCAGTAGGTGGATAATTATTTTTTGAAAGCGAGTTTCTATTTGCTGGCGATTGCGCAGAAGTCATAGTGACAAACAAGAGTCAAAAGTCGACTTAAAAATATTTTTCATGAAATAGAGTAGTGGCTAAAATCAGGTTTTATCGAACAAAGCTTGATGAAAATTTGTGACTTATTTCGAATTTTGTGTAGACCAACTTGGCTTTCTTTTTTCCAGAAAGGACTTAAGCCCTTCTTTACCTTCATCAGATTCGCGAACACTAGCAATAACGTCAGCTGTATAGTCAATAACACTTTCATCAATCGGCTGGTGAGCTAAATTTAATAACAAGGATTTAGTGATTTCCAAAGCATTTGGAGCATTGGTAGTTATTTTTGATGCAATAGCATCGACTTTTTCATTGAATTCTATTGCTGGGAAGATGTCGTTTAAAAACTGATAACGAACAGCTTCCTGACCTTGCATAACCTCTGCAGTAAGCATCAATCGATGTGCGTTTCGCAATCCAACAGTATTCATCACATAAGGCGCAATGGTAGCTGGTACCATTCCGATTTTCACTTCACTCAAACAAATTGTAGTGTCTTCCGTTCCAAAAGCCATATCACAACAACACACCAACCCAACTCCACCTCCATAGGCTGCTCCATTGACTCGTGCAATGGTCGGTTTTGGGAATTCATTAAGCGTATGCATCAAATACGCTAGTTGAAGAGCGTCTTCTTTGTTTTCTTCGAACGAATTTTGCCCCATATTTTGCATGTAGTTGATGTCTCCACCGGCACAAAAGTTTTTCCCTTCTCCACACAAAACAACCACCTTTACTTCGGGGTTGGATTCTGCATTTTCAAGGGCTTGGGTTAGCAAAACAATCTGCTCCGAATTAAAAGCATTATGCACTTCTGGACGATTCATTACAACATACAAGATCCCTTTTGGAGATAAAAATTCTTGCACACTTTCATGCGAAACGTTGTTGCTTAGTCCTAAATCTGTCAAGTACGTGATCATGTATCTGTTTAATTTCTATAAAGTACTAGGGCAAATATAATCGGTAATTTCCATACCCGTTTCTTTTATAGCTCCAAAACCGCCTTTTACATCAATTAGATTATGAATCCCTCTACTTTTTAGAATGGAAGCAGCAATCATACTTCGGTATCCACCAGCACAATGTATATAGAAATTTTCTTGCTCAGGAAATTCACTCAAGTATTCATTTATAAAATCTAGAGACGTATTCTTTGCTTTTGGAAGATGTTCAGAAGTATATTCACCGGGTTTTCTAACATCGAATATTGGGCTAGAATCTGTACTGTTTTTTTTGAATTCCTCAGCAGTAACCGAGTGAATTGAGTCAATTTCTTTATCTGAATTTTTCCAAGTCACGAATCCCCCTTTAAGAGTTCCAAGCGTTTGATCGAAACCTACACGAGAAAGACGGGTGATGGTTTCTTGCTCACGTCCTTCTGGGGTTACTAGAAGTAGTGGTTGTTTTACATCGCCAATTAGTGCGCCTACCCATGGAGCAAACCCTCCGTCAATTCCAATAAAAATAGAACCTGGAATGTGTCCTTTCGCAAAATCTGCTTGGTTGCGTACATCTAAAATAATTGCGTTGGTATTTTTTGCTTGTTCTTCGAACTGTTCTGCTGAAAATTCTTGCGTTCCTCTTTTTAGCACTTCTTCAAAATCTTCGTATCCTTCTTTATTCAACTGAACATTGAGAGGAAAGTATTGCGGAGGTGGAAGTAAGCCATCGGTAACTTCTGTTATGAATTCTGCTTCGGTCATATCATGACGGAGCGCATAATTTGTTTTTTTTTGCTCCCCAAGAGAACCAATAGTTTCTTTACTTAGGTTTTTCCCACAGGCTGAGCCCGCTCCATGTGCTGGATATACAATTACATCATCCGCCAACGGCATAATTTTGGTTCGTAAACTATTAAATAGCATAGCCGCTAATTGATCTTGTGTCATATCGGCTGCTTTCTGCGCCAAATCGGGTCGCCCAACATCGCCAAGGAATAAGGTGTCACCGCTAAAAATCGCATGATCTTTCCCATTACTATCTTGTAATAAATAGGTTGTGCTTTCTTGTGTGTGACCCGGGGTATGCAAGGCAATTATGGTGATATCGCCTAAAGTAAAACGCTGCCCATCTTGGGCAATTAGAGATTCAAATGTTGTCTTGGCAGTTGGACCGTAGATGATTGGAGCTCCTGTTTTTTGAGATAAAGTAACATGACCGCTAACAAAATCTGCATGAAAATGAGTTTCAAAAATATATTTGATCTTGGCGTCATCTTGTTTTGCCTTCTTGAGGTAAGGATTGATTTCTCTTAGAGGATCAATGATGGCAACTTCGCCTTTACTTTCTATATAATAAGCTCCCTGCGCTAGACATCCAGTATAAATTTGTTCAATTTTCATTTTAGTATTTTTTGATTACTCGTTTTGTATGAGAACAAAATTAGCCTTCCTTTACTATGTTTTTGGTAACATTTGTTACTGTAAGATTTTGACGTGTTATTTTTTTCTGAATCTCTGAAACCACAGTACCATCCAGAAAAGCATTAACAGCTTCGGAGGTTGCTATAAACAGGTTTCTGGAACCGATAATACGAATCAAAGCATGGTCAAAAATAATATCTCGGATGGGTCCTATAGCACCAACGATCATTATGTTCAGACCTTTATTTTTTAAGTCTCCACACATTTTTTCTAGCATATTCAGTGCACTCGAATCGATATAATTGATTGCTTCAGCATTGATAATGATGAGCTCAAGTTTTTCGCCTTTGAGTACAACTTGTTTCTGTAATTCTTTTTTAAAGTAATCTTGATTTCCAAAAAAGAGCTGCGCATCAAATCGTAAAATCAATATGCGATTGTCCACTTCAATGTCCTTTTGGAAGCGGTTAATGTTTTTGTAGTATTCTGTATTTTTAATTCTCCCTAATATTGCAATGTGCGGGCGAGAGGTTCTGTAGATCATGGTCAAAAGCGATAGAAGAACACCAAATAGAATGCCCTGAGGTATTCCGACCGACATGGTTATTACAAAAGTAATTAAGAAAGCGAAACATTCTTCTTTATTCTTCTTCCACAATTGTCGAGGGTATTTGAGATCTACAAGTCCAAAAATAGATACCATGATAATAGCAGCCAAAATAGGGATTGGGAGGTAATAGAATAAGGGTGTTAAGAACAACAAAGTAAGAAGTACAAGTCCAGCGCTAAACAAGGAGGCAATCCCCGATTGAGCTCCACCTTGATCCTGAATAGCTGATCTGGAAAAAGAGGCTGTGGATGGGTAGGACTGCGCAAAAGAACCGATGATGTTTCCACTTCCAATTGCTATGAGTTCTTGATTAGGGTCTACTTCATATTCAGTATGGTGTTCCTCAATAGATTTAGCAATCGAAATTGCTTCGGTAAAACCAACTACTGCTAGGGTAATTGCAATGGGAATTAAGTCGACAAACTGGTTTTTATCAAAACTTGGAACACTGAGGTTTGGAAGCCCAACTGGTATGGTCCCTACAATTCGAATCCCGTTGAGTTGTCCTTGCGTAAGATAAAGAACCAAGGTTCCTAAACTAACCACAACCAGTATAGCGGGTATTTTTTTATTAATTTTTTGAAAAAGCTTAATCAGAATCATCCCAGCAACTCCAAGGCCAAAACTAAGAAAGTGTGTTTCTGAAATATTCGAAACGACTTCTTGTAGCAGGATGTGTATTTTATTGGTTTGTGCCATATCGACCCGAAAAAGATGCTTCAATTGACTGAGTCCGATGATTATTGCAGCGGCCGATGTAAACCCACTTAAAACAGGTTTAGATAAAAAATTAACTAAAAAGCCAAGTTTAAGTGTACCTAGTAATACTTGAATTACTCCAACAAAAAGGGCTAAGAAAACCGCAGCTGCAATGTATTGTTCAACACCAATGATGTTGAGGGTTCCAATTCCTGCAGCAACAATTAATGAGTCCATAGCAACTGGTCCAATTGAAAGCTGCCTCGAAGTCCCCATAAGAACGTAAATTATTTGAGGTGTTAATGCTGCATAGAGACCAAATACAGGAGGAAGACCTGCAATCATAGCATATGCCATTCCTTGAGCAATAGCTAATATTCCTGCGGTTATACCAGAAACGGCATCACCCCAAAGCATTTCTTTTTTGTAGTTGGGGAGCCATTGCAGTATTGGAAAAAGATGTTTCAAGAATTTATTTTTTACAAAAGTACATTATCTTAAGGTATTGACTTTGTAACACAAGTTACCAAATCTAAAACGCGATAATTTTCACCCGATTTCGTTCGATTTGAATTTTACCTTTTCGTTCTAAAGTTTTCAAGAGCCTCGAAATGACAACGCGTGATGTGTGAAGTTCATAGGCTATCTCTTGGTGAGTTTTATGGATAATCCCATCTTCTGATATTCTAGATTTTTCTTCCAAATATTTAATAAGTCGTTCGTCCATTTTAAGAAATGCGATGCTGTCAACCGTTTCAAGTAAATCTTTAATCCTGTGATTGTAACTGGTAAAAACAAAATTCCTCCAGCTTTTGTATTGCGCCGTCCAAGCTTCCATTTTTTCAATGGGAATCATAATGAGTTCTGAATCTGATTCCGCTATGGCGATAATTTCACTTTTTTGATTGCCTAAGCAACAACTAAGGGTCATGGCACAGGTCTCTCCTTGTTCAAGATAATAAAGCAATAGGGAGTCTCCCTCTTGGTCTTCTCGCATTATTTTTATTGTTCCTGCGAGTACCAGCGGCATACTTTTAATGTATTGCCCTATATGCATTAATTGAGTTCCAGCACTTACTTTTTTCAATGTTCCGACAGCTTCAATTTCAGAGATTAAAGCAGCTTCAAAAAAAGAACTATACTTGTTGTTGAGTTTTTCGATCATGGGTTCAATATACAACGACAGCCGCATATAAAAAACGTAAAACTTCGCTTATTAGGGTTAAAGTTGCTGGGCTTGATTCTTTAATAAAGAAAGGTATCTTTGAACTGTTAATATTCTATGAAAAACACAAGTTTCAAACAGAGAATCGAAGAACTCCCAAGAGTAGTTAAAGAAACAAGCCCTAAGCGGTTTTATCCACTGCTTGTTGGTTTATTCCTATTACCGGGAGGATCGTTTCTTTGCCTGTTTGCACTCTATTTGAGGTTTTTGAAAAAGTAAGCGTATTTACTTCAGCAATACGTTGTGATTACCAGCAACTTCTATTCCCGCCGACGATCCGATATCTTTTAGAATGATTTCTCCAGTCTTCTTATCAGTCAGTTGCACTTGTATGTGAGCATTCATACTTTCCTCAATCCGAGCATCCATAAAACCAGAAATAGGTGCAGCAAGCGCAGTAGCTTTCTCTCGTGTTGCATTGATTGATAAAGCATATTTCTTGTTTTCCATTTGCAGACGAACCTGTTTTTCGGATATAGAGCAGTGTTTTAATCGAGTTCCATTGTAGGTAGTAAACTCAATTAATTTTCCTTCAATCAAAACTCCAGCGATATGACCGATAAAAGAAGACCCTAGCCACGGGATTTTTGCAATTGAAGCTTTGACAGAAATCCCAGGTTTGCTAAAATGATTGCTTTGCATCCAAACATATCCCTCTGGAAAAGAATGTCCCCAATCTTTTTCCATATAGCCTTTACCTTGATCAAATGAAATGATTTCACCGTTGTGTTCTAAGGAACCTTCGATGTTATGATCCATACTCAAAATCCCATGATAACATTCCATAAAGGGCACAAAAGAGAAGGGGCCCATAATTCCGGGAGAACTCCAACTGCTTGACCAAGGGTTTAGATTTTTAAAACGTAAAGAGCCTTTTAAATCGGGTAAGTCGAGTTCAATACCCTCCGATGTAAAACAATTACCTTGAATTTCAAGATCATGCTGTTTTGGATTTGGCTTAAAGTCTTGAGCATCAAATTTGTGATATGAAGCTTTCAGATTTCTGCCATCCAATACCTGAATAAAAGCTTGTTTTGTTCCATACTCATCCATTGCAATTCCGGGTATAATAGCAAGAGCATGTTTCTGATCGGCACTGATTATTTTATAATACCAACCTTCAAAAAACTTTTTGGATTTATTCCAACCGTGATAGCATTCTGGATTCCAAAGTGCATGGATTCTTCGTAGGAACACTGGTTTACTTGGTTTTGTTCTTATAAAGAAAGTCTGTACCTAAATACGCATCATCTTTATTGTAGAACCAAGCTCTGTTTTTGGGCATCTTGATCCCGTTAACTTCAGATTCCTCCGTTAGTAGAATATATTCCCCATCGTTTTTAGATTCATCGTGATAAAATTGATAAACCTCTAATGCAAAAGTTGTAGGGTCAAAATAAAAATACCAAGTATCTTTTCCCACTTCCTTTTCGTATTTTACTTGAGCGACCCAATATTCTTTCCCTTTAAATGATCGTTTTTCAACTTTAGGATTGATCAATGTCCCAGGGTCTTTTAGCTTCATTGGAAGCCCATAGAGGTAGGTGTAATAATCGCGAGTTCGTTTTGCTTGATCACAACTCAAACGATATGTTTTTTCTTCTTCGGCTGTAAATTCTTTCTTCTTATTCAAAAGGACTGTACAGGTTTCTTTGTTTACTTCTTGGGTTATTGTATTGCCATCTTTTCCATACTCGTTCTTGAAATACTGTTTTGGTAAGTTCAAAGAAATTGTGCTTACTCTTGGTTCTCTGCTAGGAGTTTCCATAGTGATGTTGAGGTCGCCAGCAAACATTGTCCAATTGTTGTTTGGGTCATGATATTCAATACTTTTATTGATTAGCTCTTCGCCTGTGAGGTTTTGACTGAAACAAACGATGTGGAAAAAAACGATTGGAGTTAAAAGAATTTTTTTAAACATTGGATAATGGGATTACGGGTGAAAGCTCAAAACATTCCAAATGAAAATATTGAGTAGATGCAAGTAGATGGTCAAAAATATCAGCGACAATGTGCTCATAATTTTCCCAAACTTTGTCTTTACTAAAAACATAGACTTCTATTGGAACTCCTTGAGGTGTTGGTGCTAGTTGACGACACATCAACGTCATTTCTTTATTTACCATTGGATGTTGCTGAAGGTAGGCTTCGGTGTAACTTCTAAAGAGGCCAATGTTGGTGAGGTTTCTACCATTGATTAGTAGCGATTTATCGATTTTAGAAGCCGCATTATAGGATTTGATGTCTGCATCTTTCTCATGAATAACGCCTTCCATCAAATTGATTTTTTTTAAAGGTTCGATTTCCTCTTCTTTTAAAAAACGAATACTACTTACTTTGATCAACAATGATCGCTTGATTCGCCTACCACTCGATTCACTCATACCACGCCAATTGATGAAGGAGTCAGAAATTAATTTATAAGTGGGAATGGAAGTAATGGTGTTGTCAAAATTCTGAATTTGAACAGTTGAAAGACTTATTTTCATAACGGTTCCGTCTGCATTGTTGTTGGGCATGCTGATCCAATCGCCAATACGTACAGTGTCGTTGATGGTTATCTGAACACTGGCAACAAAACCCAATATGGTGTCTTTGAAAACGAAAAGTAGTACGGCTGATAATGCACCAAGAGTGGTTAAGAATGTTCCGACTTCTGTTCCGGTGATTATGGATAAAATGACGATGCCTCCGATAAACCAAAGAACAATCATAATTACCTGAATGTAACTGTCTATGGGCTTATCTTTAAATGATTTTAATGTTTTTAAATAATCACGAAGAGACTTCAATAAAGCACGCACTAGAGCTAAGGCTACAATAACAGTTAAGGCTTCAAAAATATTCTCAATCCAATCTTGTTTTTCAAAAAGTTCTGGAATTAATTTATGAAGAAGAAAAATAGCAGGGAAATAGGAGAGTAGTTTCGGGATTTTATGTTGAAGCAAAATGTCGTCAAGCGTACTTTTAGTTCTTTTTGAAATCCGAGTGAAAAACCCAATTACAATTTTCCTTGAAACCCAAAACAGAATTATTGTGATGAGTATATAAGCCAAAAGAATTGCCCCAAGAGTGCTTATTTCTGCAGCGTTAGTACTAAAGCCATTTTCAATTAGTTTTTCGAAAAGGGTTGTTCTTATTTGAGCACTTTGCATGATTTAGGATTTTTATGCAAAATACCATTTTTTTTTCAACCTAACTTCTGCTATTTGATCATCTAAAGGTAAAATATGAATTGCTGTTTTTTTTAGATTATTTCAATGAACCGAACGGATTAAAATCCATCGATTATTTTAGATCCTATAGAGGTACAAAATCCTTGCTTGAAGAATTTAAAAAGTTTGTTTACCTTAGTCAAAAATCATTTCATTATGCGACTTTCTTACTCAATTGGAACACTTTTCACAGCCCTTATTCTTATTAGCTGTGCCCAAGAAAAAAAGAACAAACCTATGTCTACAGCTGAACAAATCCATCAGTCGGTAATCACCATCGATACCCACGATGATATCAATGTTGGGAACTTCACAGATTCCCTAAACTACAGTACTGAAACACAGTCGCAAGTTCATATTCCAGGAATGGAGGCAGGAGGACTTGACGTTGCGTGGTTTATTGTTTATACCGGTCAAGATAGTTTGAATGCAACTGGCTTTGCCAATGCTGCTGCCAATGCAGACGATAAGTTCAATGCAATTCACCGTTTAGTTGATACGTATGCATCGGATCGTATCGAATTGGCTTTGACTGCAGCAGATGTTCGACGCATCTGGAAAAGCGGAAAGAAGATTGCCATGATTGGCATCGAGAACGGATATCCATTAGGAAATGATATTAATAATGTAGAAGTCTTTTATAACCGAGGTGCACGCTATATGTCTTTGGCTCACAACGGACACAGTCAATTATCCGATTCTAATACAGGTGAAAAAGATGGTGTTTACCTTCACAATGGACTAAGTGCATTAGGAAAACAGGTTATCGAAAAGATGAATTACTACGGAATCATGGTTGATATTTCTCATCCATCAAAAGAAGCGATCCGACAAATGGCAGAACTTTCTAAAACACCAATTATAGCTTCGCATTCTTCAGCCCGTGCTTTATGTGATCATTCTAGAAATTTAGATGACGAACAATTACAATGGGTTAAAGAAAGTGGCGGTGTTGTTCAAACAGTTGCCTTTAGTTCGTATTTGCATACCGAAAAACACAACAACTACAATAAAGCCAAAGACTCGCTTCTAAAAAGTGTTGGTGCGAAACACAACATTGCAGTGCTCGACAAGTATGAAATGAGAGCCCTAGCTTTTGATGCTTTACAGGAATACATCAAGGAACGTGAGAAACTTGAAGCATTAGCTGCAGAAGAACTTGAAGCTTTGAAAAAAGAAGTTCCTCCAGTTTCTGTTAGTGATTTTGTAGATCACATTGACTACATTAAAAACAAAATTGGAATCGACCATGTTGGTATCAGTTCTGATTTCGATGGTGGTGGAGGTATTGAAGGTTGGAGCGATGCATCTGAATCTTTGAATGTTACTAAAGAGCTTGTTAAACGCGGATATTCTCAAGAAGAAATTGGAAAGATTTGGGGTGGTAACCTCTTACGTGTTATGGAACGAGTTGAGGTTGTTGCAGCGGAATTGCAGGCGAAATAATTGTTTAGTAAAAAGTAGGGATTTGCTAATTCAAATTCCAACGGAATCCCATGAAAAATCGAACCCCTTGATTTGATGCGTATACATAGGTTGGGTCAAAGGTCAACGCATTGGGGTTTCCTAAGCTAGGTTGTGCATTCCCAGAGGCATCAAACTGTACTTCGCGGTCAAAAGGATCAAAAGCCCGTGCAATGCTGTTCTTAGCTGGAGTAAAGTTCAATAGGTTTTTAACACCCCCATAGAATTCGTAGCGATTATTCCAACCCTTGGTGAGCTGTATATTAATGATACTAAAGGTTGGAGAATAGGGGTCCCTAGGATCCAACGGACCTAATAAAGGCAACTTCAAAGGCCCAGTTATACTTCCAGTCAGATCAATCGTAAAGTTGGACTCCCTAAATTTTTGTTCTATTTTCCAAACCCCTTGAAAGCGCTCGGTCAAATAAGGCCTGGTTTTAACTCGCTCTTCTTCAAGATAAGAATCAATATAGGTAGCTCCTAAGTTGATTCTCAACCCGCCCAGAAATAGGGCGTTAAAATTCATAGACATCCCCTGAGTTACTGATTTTCCATTGAGATTATCATAAATAATGCGATTAGGGTCTGTGTCGTAATCGGGTACTATTTTATTGGAAAAATCGGTTCTAAAAACACTTGCATCAAAATCCAAAATATGACCTTGCTTTAGGTACAGTTTGTACACATAATTGAGGTTGATATTCCATGACCTTTCTGGCTCTAAATCCGTCAAGAAAACAACCTCGCGAGCTCCAGTTAACGCAGCGTGATCTTCTGTGAAAACCTGAGCAACGCGGTACCCCGATCCAATACTCAAACGTAAAGTTGAAGTACTGTCATCATTACTCAGTTTGTAATTTAGTCGCGGTGTAAGAATAGTTCCATGAATAGAATTATAGTCATATCGTAACCCCAGTAAAAGTGTATTTTGTTGATCAAATTCAATTTCATTTTGAATAAAAACCCCGGGTAAGTGGGTTATTTCTGCTTTATTAATTCCAAGAGTATTATTAAAAGTTGCAGTAGTATCATCGTCATAATAAGTATAGCGATAGTCTAGTCCAACTAAAATGTCATTTTTTTTAATGGACTTATTCCAAATGAACTGACCAAAACCAATCGTTTGATCTGCCTTGAACATTGTGGTTCCATAAACAGAATTTTGATTGTGATCGTTGAAGCTGAATTGAAAGGAGAGCTCTTTGTTGAATTCATAAGTTCCAAAAGCTTCTACCCGACTGGTATAAATACTTTCTCCATAAACTTCATCTCCGCCTCTAAAATTCCGATTCCAGTTTATAGACCCTCCCCATCGATTTTCATAAACGTATCTTGTTGCTACAGATAACCGTTTCCCAATATTCAGTTTATTGAAAATAGAAACTCGATCCTGGAGCGTAAGATCAGTAAAGCCATCCTCGTTTTTATCTATTGGGTTGGAGTAGTTGAAATAATTAATTCCTAAAAGCCCATTCGTTTTTTCTGAAAGAGCATATTGAGACCCCAGATCAAAATTCATTTCTCCCCATCCAGAGCCAAGTGAGTCAAAGGAAATTTTTGAAGCGTTTTCAGGAATTTTAGTAATTATATTAATAACACCACCGATGGCCTCAGATCCATACAAAGTGGAAGCAGGACCCTTAACAATTTCTACACGTTCAATCAAAGATTGTGGAATTCCAGAGAGCCCATATACGGTAGATAGCCCGCTGACGATCGGTAGGCCATCAATAAGAATCATTGTGTAGCTGCCTTCTTGTCCGTTGATGTGAATATCTCCCGTACTACATACATTGCAGTTTAGTTGTGGGCGTACGCCATTTACAATCTCTAGGGCTTCGAAAATTGATGGCGTTGGATTGGCTTTAAAAAAACTTTCTGAATAGACTTCTACCGATACAGCGCTTTTAAGCCTAGAAACAGGTTTCAAGGTTCCAGAAACAACAACTTCATCCAGATCATCATCGGGTATTAGTTCAATATTACCAAGATTTTTGTTTAATGTATATATTTTTTGAATGAAGGATTTATGCCCCAGATAGGAGATCATTATCTTAGGATTCTTTATATTCGAAAGGTTTAAGGAAAACACTCCTGAAGCATTTGTTGTTGTCCCAAAGTTAGAACCCTTGGCAACTATAGTAGCTCCCTCTAGAGGTAGCCCTTCAGAAAAAACAACTCCTTTTATGGTTTGTTGTTGTGCACATGTGATTTGAGTTAAACAAACGATAAATAATAGCCGAAGTAACATAAAAAAGTTTTACACTGCAAAACTAATCAATTGTTTTACACTACAAAACATCCGTATGAAAAAAACTACAGAAAAAGAAAATTACCTTAAAGCTCTTTATAAGTTTGAAGAAAAGAGCAAGGAAGTATCTGTTACGGCTTTGAGTGAATACTTTAAAGTGAGTAAGTCGACGGTTTCGAATATGATTAAAAAATTAGTTAAAATGGGTTTTGTAGACACCCAGCCTTATAAAGCGATTTTGTTAACCGATCTTGGAAGAACTAAGGCCATTGAGATTATATCGAAGCACCGCTTAATTGAACTTTATTTAGTCAAAGAAATGCACTTTGAATTGGACGAAGTTCACGAGATTGCAGAAGAAATTGAGCACATTGAAAACTCTAAATTTTTCAATCGTATGCGTTCGATTCTTGGAGATGCGACCTTAGATCCACACGGGTCCGTGATTCCCAGAAGCAAGTATTGATTGATAGAAAACAGACATATTTTTTTGAAAAATAATTCCAAGATTACTTTGATCTTACATGACTTTTGCTTCACCCAGTGCCTTATTTTAAATCTGTTGTGGTCTTAAATCACTTCCTTGGGGAGCTACAAGATTTTTTTATACTGCATTCAATATAGGAGATACTTATTTTGAAAAAATATGCAATGATTTCATCTTCTTTTGTACTGTTTTAGTAATGAATTTTAAATTATGGCTTCAAATTTAAGTTGCATAAAGAAACCATAAAAGCTTGAAAACGTTTTGGAACAGGAATATTTTGAGTAATTTTAAAAAATCAAGAACTATCTTTTTTTTATTATTATCTGTTCATCTTGCCATCTTCATGCTCAATTGGGGTGTACCAAGGACAGTAATACGTCACAACTAATTGTAACAGGTGATTTCACGAGTACTTCCTCACGCTCCTATCCGATAGTATCCCCCAATATGGTTATAACGGGTGCTGGAAACGGAGTTGTTGGAGGTGTTTTTTTGAGGACAGTAAACGTTTCTTTAGCGCTGGGAGCTGGTGATGTTTTTGAACGTTGTGAATTAAAACTAAGCTTAGGAGCTTTAGGACAATTCGATGATGGGCTTCAGTTTTCAATAAATGGTACGCGTTTACTGAATTTTGATCAACGTCATTGGAGTGGTATGCCTGAATTCCAATCAGGAGGTAGATTCGATTCAAATTTAAGTGGATCATGGACTCCGTGGTCAGCAGAGGGAACTCCAAAGTTGGAAATTGTAAATAATTCGATCAAGTTGATGATACTAACAACCAGTGGAATTCGAGAAGACGCCCTTTTATTTATGGATACATCTTTGGTCGATTGGGTATTGAGTTCAAGTTTTACCTACGATTGTGAAGCAGGTTTTTCTCTAGAGTTTGGGAATCAAAATGGTGGAGGCGGTCCTGGAAGCATAGATGCATTTTTACAGGTAGAGGCTTATGTCAATCCATGCTTTGATCCGGTAGATTATGACTTTGATGGATTTTTAAATGCAGTAGACGCTTGCCCATACGCCAGCGGTGTAGCTTCGTTAAATGGATGTCCCTGGCAAGTGTATGTTGGGAATAATTTTAAATCATCGGTTGTTTCTAATGGTATTGAAGCCGTAAAAGAAGAATATTTGTGCTCTCGTTCGGCATCTGGGTATTATAACATAGCCTATCATTCTGGCGCAAACCCAGAACCAATAGTTGGTGATTATATTATTTATAATAACAAGAACTCTTTTCCACATTCCTATGTTTTTGGAACTACCGGATTTGCCTATGTAAAGCTTCGTGATTTCGATAAGATCATTGAAATTAGAAAAACAGATGGAGAGATTGTTGCTCAATACAATTGTCCTTAGATTTGAAAGAAATTTAAAAGCATTGAAGCTTTTTGAATTTAATATATTTATTAATGGAACGAAATGTTTTTGGATCACCCCTTATACCCTGTTGTACAGATCCTGTTACGGGTTATTTTAGAGATGGCTTTTGCAGAACAATTTCTCAAGATAACGGCACGCATACTGTTTGTGCTGTGGTTACACAAAATTTCTTAGACTATTCTTTTTCAAGAGGCAATGATTTAATGACGGCTGTACCTCAATGGCAATTCCCAGGATTGAAACCCGGAGATAAGTGGTGCTTGTGTATTTCACGTTGGTTAGAAGCTGAAAAAGTGGGCAAGGCACCGAATATCATTTTAGAAGCAACCCATGAAAAAACGTTGCAATATACATCTTTAGCATTATTACAGTCGTATGCTGTTAGCCTTTAAAATTTATTGCTTCGAACGATTTCCTTTATATATTTTCACTTCATTTTGGACAGATGTTCCTATCGTATTTTTTTTAATATATTATTTAAAAAGTGTAACACTTCATTTCTTATTACGTCTTGTTTAATATGATAATAATACTCCAAATGAAAAACTACATAACATCTATTCTATTATTGTTTGTATTGACTCCAATAATTGCTCAAAGCACAATCAGCGGAAGAGTGACAGATGACTTTAATGCTCCACTTCCTTTTGCCAATATAATTCTCCAACAAAAAGGAAATGATACGTTTGTAAAAGGCGTAGTTTCTGATGACACTGGTGCGTATATTTTTGAAAACATTAAAAACGGAACCTATTTTATTGAAGTTTCTGTTTTAGGATTTAAGGTTAAAAAAACAGAAGAATTTGAGTTGCTGAAGAATAAAATAACTAATTTTTCTTTAGAAGAAGAAGCTCAAAGTTTAAATGAGGTGGTAGTAAAAAGTAAGCGCCCAATTATTCGACAAACAGCGGAAAAGTTGGTTGTAGACTTGGAGAATTCTGAAATGATTAACACGAGTTTACAGGATGTTATGCGCAAGGTTCCTGGAGTTTTAGTCACGAATAATGGAATTTCTATTGCAGGAAACAGAGGTGTTAGAATTCTCATCAATGGAAAAACTACCGAGTATATGGATGTTCAAACCTTACTTCGCGACTTCCCAGCAGATAATATTGCAAAAATAGAAGTAGTTGAGCAACCGGGAGCTGAGTATGAGGCATCGGGTTCGGGAGCAATCATCAATATTATTTTAAAGAAAAATGTTCGCTTGGGTACTCATGGAAACCTAAATACATGGGTTGGTGAGGACCAGGGATTTGAATACGGAACGGGTGTATCTATTGCGAGTTATAAAAACAAACTCAATTGGCAAGGAAGTATAAACCACTCGAGACCTACTTGGAGAGACGACTTGTTTTTGGTGCGAACTGTTGGAGACGAAACCTATGACCAAGCTACAATAGAACCTTATAACCCAAGTAACTTTAGGATTAGTGGAAATGTAGATTTTTATATCAACACGAAGAACATCATTGGAGTCGGTGGGCGTTACAACACAAGAACCTCCAATAGAATCGCATCGAGTAAAACCCTTATCTCCGACTCTACATCATCGAATGTTTTGTTCTCTGAAAACAACTTTGAAATAGATCGATTTAATTTCAACTTCAATCCATACTATGAATACAAAAGCGACTCCGACAAACTACTGATTGATTTTAATTATATAAACTTTAAAAACGACAATACAAACACACTTTCTGATGTTGCTGGGAGCACCATTCCTTATATAAATAGAAAATATAATCAGGAGGGGAAGTACACTATTAAAACCTATCGGCTAGACTATACCAAAACCTTTTCAGAGGACCTTTCGTTGAGTTTAGGATCTCGATTTGCAGATGTAAGTACAGACAATGACTTGCAATCGTTCAGCGAAAAAACAAGCAGTATTTTTGAACTAAATGAAAATGAAAGTAGTCAGTTTTTAATTGATGAAACTATTTTGGCATTGTATACTAAGGCTAATGCTACTTTTGGCAAATGGTCCTTTTCAGGAGGAGTTCGTTATGAAGATAGTAATACGGACGGGAATTCCATTTTCATGAAAAATGGGACGCTAGTATCTACTGTAAAAAAACGTCCAATAAAAAAAATATTCCCCAGTGCGTCGATTAGCAGAGAAATCTCTGAAGCACTCGGCGCAAACATCTCGTACAGTTACAGAATCAGAAGACCATCGTATGGGAGTTTGAATTCCTTTGCGGAATTTTTAGACCCATATTCTGCAAGCCAAGGAAACCCAAACTTAACACCCTCTTACACCAATAAATACCAATTTAATCTAACCTTCGAAGGGCAGCCATTTTTTGCTATCGGTTATAGTGATACTGAGGATGCGATTTTTGAACTAATTCAACAAGATGATGTTGACGATCCGGCTCAAATTCGACAAATGGAGGTGAATGTTGAAAACAATGCCAATTGGAATTTTAGATTATTTGGACCACTTAGTTTTATTAAAGGAGTTGAAGGATTCACCGGCTTTATTGTAATCAATACCGATTATAAATCTTCAACCTATTCGATTGATCTGAATAAATGGAGTTTGATTTGGTTTACTCAAGCAAGCTACGAGTTGCCTTATGAGATCAATTTTGAGGTGAGTGGAAACTATGGAACAGGTGCTTTAGAAGAAGGTGTTGAAGTTAATTGGTTCGCCGATTTAGATTTTTCTTTTGGAAAAAGGTTTTTGGATGACCAGCTAAAAGTGAATTTTGGATTCAGTAAAGTATTGAATAGAGGTTTTGTGGGTGTCATTGATTATGGAAATGTCAACGCTTCATTGGAAAGTAATGGTTCAAGACAAAACATTCAACTTAGGCTGGCTTATAATTTTGGATCAAAATTTGGCAAAAGCAAAACAGATCGAAATTCTACCCAAGAAGAAGATCGTATACAAGACGATAATTAGTACTTTAGAATTGTTTGCGCTACATGTTTATATTTAAAGAGTAGAGTCAAAAAGACTAAATGCTTAAATTTAGTTACAATTATCATATGTATGTTTTATAAACCAACGCTGTTTAGTCTCTTTCTTTTCATCAACCTGTCTGTTTTATTGGTTAGTTGTAACGATTCTAATTTAAATAAAACGCAACCCTTTAGTCTAAAAATTAATCCAGTTTTACTCGATTCTACTCTAAACATCAGAGCCCTCGAAATTAAAAACAATACGATTTACGGCGCTAGTTCCACTGGGACGATATATTCATTTGAAGCTGACATGCCCAAACAAATAAAGCAAGAGCAATATAGTTCGTCTAAAGATTCCCTTATCCCTAATTTTAGAGCATTGGCCGTAACTGATACGGATGTGTTTGCAATTTCAATTGCTAACCCTGCTTTATTATTTAAAAACGGTAAGGTTGTTTACACGGAGTCTCATCCCAAAGTGTTTTATGATTCTATGGAGTTTTGGAATAAC
>JABAZL010000186.1 GCA_018608425.1 Flavobacteriaceae bacterium | reverse complement strand
CTCATCTTGGCTAGGTTGTGATATCCTTTTTTATTCTTAGCTAAAAAGACAACTTGATAGCCATCGTCTCTTCTGGTTTTGTCCTTATGGTCTTCGCAAACATAAAATTCACAGCCAACAATAGGCTTAATTTGCGCTTCCTCCACGGCATCTTTATTGTGATTTCCTACCGCTTTAATGAAATGAAAAGCGCCCATCAAATTGGCGTGGTCCGTAATTGCAATTGCTGGCATCTGGTTTTCTGCAGCAACAGAAACCATTTGGCTCATTTTTGATGTCGCCTGAAGTACAGAAAATTGCGAATGGTTATGCAGGTGCACAAAGGGAGCAGCGTCGAGTTCAGCAGAAAGACTTGTGGAAATAGGTTTTATTGGTTCCAACTCTTGATTTGGAACCAGTTTCTGTGAAGCCTTTTTTAAATTCACATGCTTGAGACCAATCCCTTCAATCGTACTCGTTTGAGCTTCTTGAAGTACTCGAATTTGTTCGCCTTTACCTTCCAATACCGGAGGATGCAGCTGTCCTTTTCTTAGCAATTCTAGAAAACAACGAGTCGTTGCTTCTACATCTGCAGTTGCATTGTGCGCTTCGCCAAAACCTGCCCCAAATAAATGTATGTATAACTCCGTCAGGGTTGGTAATTTAAACTTACCTCCTCTTCCTCCGGGTAACTGGCATAGTTGTGCCGTTTCTTCTGTACAGGTGTCTATTACCTGTGCTTCTTCTAATGGATTATGATCACCCAAACGCAAAAACTCAGCGCCCATAATATTCAAATCGAAGGTAACATTGTGTCCTCCTACATACTCAGCTTGCTCAAGGGCAGTAGAAAAAAGAGTCAGTACTTCATCAAGTGGACGTCCTTGCTGTTCGGCAAGGGCTGTAGAAATTCCATGAATTTGTTCTGCATCATAAGGAACCGTAAAGCCGTTGGGTTGAATCAAATAATCTTCATGGGACAGCAATTCCCCGCTATCGGCATGAACTTGCCAAGCGATTTGGATACATCTCGGCCAGTTCTCAGAATCGGTTAGTGGTGCTTTCCAGCGCTTTGGAAGTCCGGTAGTCTCGGTGTCGAAGATGATATACATAAGAACGAAAATAACAAATTCAAACCGGGAACAAAAAAGGTTTTATGCGGAGTTATCAACCATGTAAAACCGAACTACAGTTAAAGTTCAATAAAAGATTCAAAATTTTTTGATATGAATTGAAAAGAGGAAAAATGAACTTATCTTTGAAAAAAAATAGGGATCGAGTCTCTCATTACTTCCTTTTCGAATACTCAAAATCAAAAAGCACTAGAAGAGCAGCTTTTACAGGACAACGCATGTCTATATGTAAAAGGCAGTGTAGGTTCTGGAATCAGTTTTATCATAGCCAACAGCTTTAAAACCGTTGGGAAAACGATGTTATTCCTTTGCGAGGATAGAGAGAAAGCTGCATATCAGCTCAATGACTTTGAACGTATTTTGGGTGAAGATAATGTTCTTTTCTTCCCTTCGAGTTACCGAAAACCCTATCAAACCGAAACCACAGACAATGCAAATGTATTGTTGCGATCCGAAGTTTTAACCAAACTAGGCAGCTCCAAAAAACCCAAACTAATTGTCAGTTACCCACAGGCCGTTTTCGAAAAAGTAGTGTCTCACGCCACACTAAAAAAGAATACCCTAGAAGTCATAAAAGACAGTCGTCTTTCTCTTGATTTTGTCAATGAAATGCTGTTCGAATACCGCTTTAATCGAGTCGATTTTGTGATCCAACCCGGAGAGTTTTCAGTTCGTGGTGGAATTATTGATGTTTTTTCTTTTTCAAATCAGCACCCCTATCGGATCGAGTTTTATGACGATCAAGTCGAAAGCCTTCGGAGTTTTGATGTCGCCACACAACTTTCGATCAGTACACTAAATAAAATAAACCTACTGCCAAACACCTCAGAGGGCTTTACAAAAGCAAAGCGAAAGAGCATCATTGAAGTGATTGCTCCCAAGGGTGTTTTAATCACGCAGAATTTTGATTTTATAAGTGCCCGCTTAGCACATTTTTACGAGGAAGCCTTATCTAGTTTTGCTGCATTGGAAACCGAAACAAAACATCTGGCGCCTGATGTCTTATTCACCTCAAAGGAAAACTTCATAGAAACAGCCTCTATGCTTAGCTTGGTGAGTTTAACCAAAAGTGCGGCTTTAAACACCCAAGAAAATCACTTTTTCAAGCAAAGCCCACAACCCGCATTTAACCGTCAGTTTGACCGGTTGATTGTTTACCTCAACGATAATCACCAAAAAGGATATCAAAACTTCATTTGCTGCGCGAGCGAACAACAAGCTCAACGCTTCAAAGATATTTTTGAAGAAGGAGAAGAAACAGTTCATTACAAAACTCTTGTAAACCCGCTTTTCGAGGGTTTTGAAGATGTAGATGCAAAGATTGCTTGTTTTACAGATCATCAAATTTTTGAGCGCTACCACAAATACCAACTAAAAACTACCAAAGCCAAAAAAGAAGCCCTTACGCTGAAGGAATTGACGCATTTGGAAGTTGGAGATTATGTTACCCACATTGATCATGGGATTGGAACTTTTGGAGGACTTCAAAAAATTGATGTTGAAGGCAACCAACAAGAAGCAATCAAACTGGTATATGCCGATCGCGATATTTTGTATTTGAGTATCCACTCGCTTCATAAAATATCAAGATTCAACGGAAAAGATGGGAAGGTTCCTAAGGTATATAAACTGGGATCTTCTGCCTGGAAAAGTTTAAAACAAAAAACAAAAACTCGGGTAAAACAAATCGCTTTTAACCTGATCGAACTCTATGCCAAAAGGCGGCAGAAAATAGGATACGCATGTGATCCAGACAGTTACCTCCAACACGAATTAGAGGCTTCCTTTATTTTTGAAGATACACCAGATCAAAGTACAGCTACTGCTGATGTAAAAAAAGACATGGAAAGCGAGCAACCCATGGATCGCCTAGTCTGCGGCGATGTGGGTTTTGGAAAAACAGAAGTTGCTATCCGTGCTGCGTTTAAGGCTGTGGACAACAGCAAACAGGTTGCGGTTTTAGTACCCACAACCATTCTGGCTTTTCAGCATTTTAAAAATTTCTCGAAACGCTTAAATGACCTCCCAGTTCGAGTAGATTACTTGAATCGTTTTCGCTCTACAAAAGACAAAAAACAAATTATTGAAGACCTCAAAATAGGAAAAATTGATATTCTTATAGGAACACATCAGTTGGTGAGTAAGCGTGTGGAATTTAAAGACCTCGGCCTTTTAATTGTTGACGAAGAACAAAAATTTGGGGTTGCTGTGAAAGAAAAACTTCGAGCACTAAAAACCAATGTTGACGTTTTAACGCTGACTGCTACTCCAATACCACGAACGCTTCAATTCAGTTTAATGGCTGCTCGAGATATGTCTGTCATTGCTACCGCACCTCCTAACCGATATCCTATTGAAAGTGAAGTTGTCCGTTTTGACGAAGAACTTATCCGCGATAGTATTTCCTATGAGATACAACGTGGAGGGCAAGTATTCTTTATTCACAACCGCGTGGAAAACATAACAGAAGTTGCTGGGATGTTGCAGCGTCTTGTTCCAGATGCACGTATTCGGGTTGGACACGGTCAATTGGACGGAAAAAAACTAGAAGATAACTTACTTCAATTCATGGATGGAAGTTATGATATCTTGGTCGCTACGACCATCATCGAAAACGGGTTAGACGTTCCCAATGCCAACACAATTTTCATTAACAATGCGCAAAATTTCGGACTGAGTGATCTGCATCAAATGCGAGGTCGGGTTGGACGAAGCAATAAAAAAGCCTTTTGTTATTTCATTACACCTCCCGATAGCGCTATGTCCAGTGATGCACAAAAGAGAATTCAAGCCATCGAGCAATTTGCAGCTCTGGGATCTGGAATTCAAATTGCAATGAAAGACCTCGAGATAAGAGGGGCAGGTGATCTTTTGGGAGGAGAACAAAGTGGTTTTATCAACGACATTGGTTTCGAAACTTATCAGAAAATACTAAAAGAGGCAATCGAGGAGCTGAAAGAAAATGAATTCAAAGCGTTGTACAGTGACAAAGTAGAAACGCCAAAAGCCTTTGTTAAGGAAATTCAAATCGATACGGACTTAGAGGTTCTTTTTCCTGACGATTACATCAACATTGTAAGCGAACGATTGA
>JABAZL010000116.1:2309-4218 GCA_018608425.1 Flavobacteriaceae bacterium | reverse complement strand
AAGCGATCTACAATTTGCTTAGGCGACAAATCTGCTTCGTAACCTTTGGCACAGAAATCTGAAAATAATGGAAGTAAAAGAGAGGTTTGGGGTATCGAGTCGAAGGGTAATGTAAGAAATAAACTGTTATAGATTTCAAATTTGGAAACAACGTAATCATTAAATCGTTCCGATTTTGTTTTTCTTGCCATGTTGAATGAGGTGTGTTATTTTTATAGCTCGTTAAAAATTCTGTGCATTAATCGCTTTTTGTCGTTGATACTTTCTTCAAGAGAAATCATAGTTTCGGTTCTCAAAACCCCTGGAATATCATCGATCATAAAAATTATATCTTTTGCATGCTTTGTATCCCGAGCTCTTACTTTACAGAAAACATTGAATTTCCCTGTAGTAATGTGTGCCACAGTAACAAAAGGAATATTTTCTAAGTCAACTAGAGACTGCTTTGTCGTACTGTTTTTTTCAAGAAATATGCCAACATATGCAATGAACGAGTATCCTAATTTTTCATAATCCAAGTTAAGAGAAGAACCTTTTATAATTCCAGCATCTTCCATTTTCTTTACACGAACATGAACTGTTCCTGCTGAAATTAGTAATTTTTTGGAAATATCGGTAAAAGGAACCCGAGTGTTGTCTATTAAAATGTCTAAAATCTGGTGATCTACTTCATCTAATTTGAACTTTGGCATAACGTTTTCTTTAATTATAATTGCAAAAATAAAAAAAACGTTGCATTATTTATGACGATTCACACGAATTGATGTAAACTTAACAAAGAAATAGTTTTTGTTAAATTTTCAATTTCATAATTATCAGCATCAAAATACAAATTCATTAAGTTTTTATGCTCTTGTGCATTGATTCTTTGCATCCCAGCCAAGCCTTTACTTTCGGTTACTATTTCAGGGATAAAATCAATGTCATTCCCATTTTTCACTTCTTTAAATTGGATCAGCATGCAATTATCGAAAACTGACAACCCATCTGGCGATTTTTTCAGGTTGTACAGCTCAATATCCCTTAGATGATTTTTATTTTCTGGTATTTCGAAGTATGGTGCTGTTTCAATTGTTTCTATTGTGTTTGAGGCAATGGTGTCTGCCATTACCACTAAAGAATTGAAGATGTGTTTTCTTGTTTTTACTCTTTTATAGTCCAAGGGGTAATGCCCCGCTTCGAATAAGACTGTAGGTGTGTTCTGAGCCGTAAAGTAATCACCAACACAGTTGATGTTAAAACCGTCGTCGTAACGCCCTACAGCGCCAGTAATATGAGCCTGAAGGTTGATGTTGGCTATGACAATTAACTTCATTGCAAGTTCTCTAGCTGTTGTGATTGTTCTGTCATGATCAGCAGCTGGTGCTAAAAAAGATACAGTCGCAGGTATTGAAGTATCTCCAGCAGCAAAAATAGTTCTTTGGCCGTGTAAATTGAAACAATAATCAGGTTTGAATTGCTCATATACATCACGAAGCACCCTACTTTCAGGCTGACTCAGGTCGATTGCATCCCGATTAAGGTCTACTCCATTGGCGTTTACTCGTGTATAAGCATCAGAACCATCTGGGTTTAATTGAGGAATCATAAGGAAAGTACACGATTCTCGTAGTTGCTTTGCCTCAGGAGTCTTTAAATACAACCAAAAATCAACTAATGCCTTGGTAGTTGTTGATTCATTTCCATGCATCTGAGACCACATAAGGATCTTTTTTGATCCATCACCCACCGAGTAAGAATATATTGGTCTATTCTCAACTGACGTTCCTAAGATGTTTAAAGAATCAAATAATGCATACTCCTTTAGGAAGTTGTTTAGTGTTGCAGGAGACAACAGTCGACTTTGATCGAGGTCACTTTTTTTCATGTGTACAAATGTAAACACAATCAAGTTTACAATGTTATACTT
>JABAZL010000116.1:0-2209 GCA_018608425.1 Flavobacteriaceae bacterium | reverse complement strand
AAAGTGATCGAGGATCACGATCTAAATGCGGCTAGTTTTGCTGAAAAAATAGGAGTTCAACGTTCTGGAATTTCTCATATCCTATCGGGTAGGAATAAACCGAGTTTAGAATTTCTATCTAAAATTCATACAACATTTAACGAAGTGGAATACGATTGGTTACTTTTAGGTAAAACCCAACATACAGAAAAACCTCCCACTACTCTATTTGATACTCCAGAAACAAAGTCCGTGGAAAAGATTCCAGAAATGAAAATTCCACCCAAAACGAATTCTGAGCATACAGCACCAATAAAAGAAATAATTTACGTCTACGAGGATGACAGCTTTAAGGTGATTCAAAGAAAATCTTAGTACTTTTACCGAAAATAGAATATGAAAATCTTTTTATCCCTTGGGGTATTATTATTGTGTTGCTCTTGTTATAATTCGGAACGTAATTGCGAACAGTTTCACAGTGGAACTTTCGAATTCAAAACCATCGTAGGAGATCAAATGCTTCAGTCTACTTTTGTTCGTGATAAAAATTATGAAGTTGAAACTTTTGAAGGAAAAATTGATTCTGCGTCAATCCGGTGGATCAATCCCTGCGAATGCGTACTAACAAAACTCCGCCCAACTTCAAATCAAGATAAACGCCCTCTATCTATAAAAATCCTTACCACAAACAAAAATCAATATGACTTTGAATATGCTGTTGTGGGAGACACTAAAAACAAACAACGAGGGACAGTAACTAAAATCAGTGACTAATTATGGAACACCTACTTACCTCAGAAGCTATTAGTGCCTTATTGACCTTAACTTTTTTAGAAATTGTTTTGGGCATAGACAACTTGATTTTTATTTCAATTATCACACAAAAGCTATCCGAACAACATCAGAAGCTTGCCACAAATATTGGTTTGTTTCTTGCTATGGTACTTCGAATTGTTTTACTTTTTGGCATTAGTGTCGTTATACAAATGCAAAGTTCTTGGCTAACCATAAACACATCTTGGTTGAAAACCAATATCAATGGACAAGCTGTCATTCTTATCTTAGGTGGTCTTTTTTTACTTTATAAAAGTACACATGAGATTTTCGAAAAAGTAGAAGCAGAAGCTACTCCTGAGAATGAGTCTCCAATTAAGCTTTCGCTATCTAAAGCGATCATACAAATCACATTACTCAATATAGTATTTTCCTTTGATTCCATTCTAACAGCAGTGGGAATGACCAACGGAGTGCCCAATGCAATGACCATAATGGTCATAGCAATTGTAGTATCGGTAGGAATTATGATGATTTTTGTGAAACCTGTTTCTGCTTTTATAGAAAAACATCCTTCGCTTCAAATTTTAGGACTTTCATTTTTAATACTAATCGGCTTTATGCTAATAACGGAAGGTGCTCACTTATCGGAAACCGTCCTATTCAATAAAGAAGTAGGAACGATCCCCAAAGGATATCTCTACTTTGCAATCAGTTTTTCGCTTGGAATTGAATTTTTGAATATGAAACTAAAAAGCAGAAAGAAAAACTAAAGCTCTAATTTTATTTGTGACTCATCATCTGAATCTTTCAATTGATTTGGATCAATAACTTCAACATCATCAAGTGGCTCTTCAACAGCTTCTTCGTAAGGTAAAGACTCAACTAAAACAACCTCTTTTATTTTATTTGCAGTCAATTGATTTCCAAGTGCTTTAAAGCCTTTAGTACTGATAAATTCTTCGACAACAATGCGTTTATTGGGAAGTGGATCACCTCCACGTGGCTTTGCAAAAATCAACTCAATTACGGGGCGCCATTCGGTAGAAACAAAAAGTAGTTTTGCATCTTCTTTCAGGAAGTTATCTTCCTTGTTTTCATTTTCAATCAAGAAACGCTTAATAAAATAACGCTCTTTTTCAGCATCAAAATACACGGCAGTTATTGGGCGGTTTTCAACCCAACGTTCCATGATTTCTGGTGGTGCATCAAAATGTAAACTCAAGTCAGGAGTAACTGTTTTTGCATCACCTTTATTGTTTATAATCAAAAGTTTATCATCTCCTCGGAAAGCACCCAGAAGATCTCCACGATCATCTACGTTCAACTTCATAACGGTAGAATCAAACCAAATACTTCTTGGTTTTAAAGTAGAAACGCCTTTTTCTTTAAGCTCAACACGAAGAATGTTATGTTTAGAAACAATATTCCCTTTAACACCTCTTCCCTTGATCTG
>JABAZL010000183.1 GCA_018608425.1 Flavobacteriaceae bacterium | reverse complement strand
GAATCATTGGTAAAATTCCAAAGTCCGATGCATTTGTACTCATTACTGTTTCTGCTATTACGGTTTGGCAAGATTTAGCTATTGCTGTTATTGCTGGTGTTATAATTTCAGCGCTAGTATTTGCTTGGGAAAATGCAACTATGATTCGTGCACGTAAACGTGTAAAAGAAGATGGAACGAAAGTATACGAAATCTGGGGTCCATTATTCTTTGGGTCGATTCAGAATTTCAGTTCTAAATTTGATGTTCAATCTGATCCAGATATTATTGAAATTGATTTTATCGAATCGCGCGTGAGTGATCATTCGGGAATTGAAGCGATAGAAAATCTAATTCAAAAGTATCAAAACCTAAACAAACAAGTAAAACTGACTCACTTGAGTCCGGAATGTAAAACCTTATTATTGAAAGCAAATCCAGCGCTTGACAACAGTATTGAAGCATCTATAGACGACCCACGTTACTATGTCGTTACGGACCTAGTAGACCGAGAGGTATAAATTACTTAATCAAACCTGCCGCAGCTTCTAGCATTGCAGGAATACCCTCAGGGTTTTTACCTCCTGCTGTAGCAAAGAATGGTTGGCCACCTCCACCACCTTGGATGTGTTTTCCTAATTCCTTAACAATAGTTCCAGCGTTCATTGATCGTTCTGCAACCAATGCTTTGGAAATATAGCAACTGATTACAGGTTTTCCGCCTTTCTGAGTAACAAGTACCAAAAACAAGTTGTCTTTGCCTTGACCTAGATCAAAGGCTAAATCCTTAATCGCAGGAGGAGTAAGATCTACTTCTACTGCTAGAAACTCAATTCCATTTACAGTCTTAAGTTGCGTCTGTAATTCTTGTTTAACAATCTGAGTTTGTAATTTCGAAAGTGATTCAATCTCTTTTTTCAAAAGCGCATTTTCAGCTTGCAAGTTACCAATCGCCTTGATAGCATCCTGAGGATGTTTTAGACTTTCATTGATACTTTTTAGTGTACTTTCTTGCGTGTCAAAAAAGGCCTGAACTGCTTCGCCAGTGATGGCCTCAATTCTTCTTATTCCAGAAGCAACTGCACTTTCCGAAACAATTTTAAAAGACCAGATATCAGCAGTGTTTTTTACATGGGTACCGCCACACAATTCGATGGAATCTCCAAAACGAATGGTGCGAACTGCATCGCCATATTTCTCTCCAAATAATGCCATTGCCCCCGATTCCATTGCCTCTGCAACTGGGACTGATCGATTTTCTTCGAGTTTAATTTTTTGATTGATTCGAGAGTTAACAAAAACTTCAACCGCCTTAATCTCTTCTGACGTTAATTTAGAAAAATGAGAAAAGTCAAAACGCAAACCTGAACCCTGGACCATGGATCCTTTTTGTTCCACATGTGTTCCTAAAATTTCTCGTAACGCCTGATGCATCAAATGGGTTGCCGAGTGATTACACTCAGAACGAAAACGCTCTGCGGCGTTTACCTGCGCAATAAAAGTATCCGTTACATTCTGGGGTAAGGTTTTTGTATAATGTACAATTAGATTGTTTTCTTTCTTTGTGTCTATAACAGAAATGGTTTCTCCATTAGAATCTAACAACAAGCCCGAATCACCTACTTGCCCTCCACCTTCTGGGTAAAAAGGTGTAGCATTTAAAACCAACTGAAATTGTTCTCCTGATTTTACAGAATTGATTTTTCTGTAACGCAACAACTGAACTTTATGCTCTAAATGATCATACCCTACAAAGTCTTCAGCAGCTCCATCCTTAACAACGGTCCAGTCTTCTGCACTAGAACTTGATGCAGCACGGGATCGTTCTTTCTGAGTAGCCATTGCTTTTTCAAAGCCAGCTTCATCCACCTCAAAGCCTTTTTCACGAGCGATCAAGGCAGTCAAATCTAATGGGAAACCGTAGGTGTCGTAGAGTTCAAAAACCTGATCTCCTTGTAGGCTTTTCCCTTTTGTTTTAGAAATCAAATCATCCAACAACAACAGTCCTTGGTTCAGTGTTTTCAAAAAGGAAATTTCTTCTTCACGAATGACATTTCTAGCCAAGTCTTTTTGCGCTGTTAATTCTGGAAAAACAGCACCCATTTGATCCTCCAGTCGATCTACTAAAGTATGAATAAAAGGTTCTTTAAGGTCTAAAAAAGTATATCCATAGCGGATTGCTCTTCTCAAAATTCTTCGGATCACATAACCCGCTCCAGTGTTGCTAGGCAATTGTCCATCTGCAATAGCAAAATAAACAGTTCGGGCGTGATCAGCAATAACCCGCATAGCACGGTCAGTTGCTTCCTCTTTCCCGTATGCAACCTTTGTCTTTTGTTCTATTTCGTTGATTAACGGCATAAAAACATCCGTATCGTAATTCGATGTTTTATTTTGTAAAACCATACATAGGCGTTCGAACCCCATTCCGGTATCGATATGCTGTGCGGCAAGTTTTTCTAAACTACCATCTGCCTTTCGATTGAATTCAATGAATACCAGATTCCAAACCTCCAATACTTGGGGGTGATCCATATTAACCAAAGATGCTCCAGAAACAGTTTTCTTTTCCTCAGCGGTTCTCATGTCTACGTGAATTTCTGAACAAGGGCCACAAGGGCCTTGCTCGCCCATTTCCCAAAAATTATCTTGTTTGTTTCCCAAAAGGATACGGTCTTCGGGTAGTATTTTTTTCCAGAAATCATACGCATCGTGATCCTTAGTCAAACCATCGCCATCGTGACCTTCAAAAACAGTTACATATAAAATCGAAGGGTCAATTTTATAAACATCAACAAGGAGTTCCCATGCCCACGCAATCGCTTCTTCTTTAAAATAATCGCCAAAACTCCAGTTGCCGAGCATTTCAAAAAAAGTATGGTGGTAGGTATCAATTCCAACTTCTTCCAAATCATTGTGTTTCCCTGAGACACGCAAGCACTTTTGAGTATCGGTAACCCGAACACTTTTAGGAACACTATTCCCTAAAAAATATTCTTTAAACTGATTCATCCCTGCATTGGTGAACATTAAAGTTGGATCGTTCTTAACAACCATAGGTGCAGAGGGGACAATCTTATGAGTTTTTGAAGCAAAAAAATCTAGAAATTGTTGACGTACTTCAGCTGATTTCATTTAATAGTAATTTTATGAGTTTAAACAAATTAGAAATTTTGCTATATTTGTTTATTGTTTTATTTCTATATGCAAAAGAAATGAAAATTTACAAGAAAATAGTTCATGGCAAAGGTTAAATATTACTACGATCCCGAAACGCTTTCCTATAGACCCATTTCCTCTGGAAAACGTTTGAAAATATCCAATTTATTTTTATTTTTAATTTCATCTCTACTGTTTGGTGTAGTTGGATTATTCACTTTATTGAACACTGATGTCATCAATACACCCAAAGAGATTCTGCAAGAACGCGAACTGAGTAATTATAAATTACAATTTGATTTACTCGGCCGAAGAATTGAACAAATGCAGAGTGTGTTGACCAACATAGAAGAACGTGACAATGACATCTACCGTATTTATTTTGAAGCCAGCCCCATACCAAAAGAGCAACGTAGAGCAGGTTTTGGAGGAGTCAACCGATACAAAGACCTCGAAGGGTACAATAGTTCGGAAATGATTATTAACACAACCAAAGAGATTGATATTCTGTCTAAAATGTTAGTCGTTCAATCCAATTCCTTAGAAGAAATTCAAGAATTAGCCGAAAGAAAAGAAGAGCTTTTAGCGGCTATCCCTTCAATACAACCCGTTCGGAAAGAAGATCTAAAACGAATGGCTTCTGGATTTGGTTGGAGAATTGATCCCTTTACAAAGGCACGTAAGAAACATTACGGTATGGATTTTTCAGCTGTTCGAGGGACACCCATATACGCTACTGGCGATGGAAAAGTTGTCCGAGCAGATAACCGTGCATCTGGTTATGGAAATCATATACGAATCGATCATGGATTTGGTTATATCAGCCTCTATGCGCATATGAGTAAGTACAATGTCAAAAGAGGTCAGAAAGTAAAGCGTGGCGACATCATTGGCTATGTTGGGAATACGGGTCGATCTGTTGCTTCTCATTTACACTATGAAATCTTTAAAGACAAAAAGAAAATCAATCCACTGAATTTCTATTACGGAAATCTAAGTACATCAGAATTTGATGCATTACTAGCTCAAGCTTCACAGGAGAACCAATCTTTCGATTAGATCATGGAACTCGATCTCCCAGAAAAAAGATACTACACCATTGGAGAAGTTGCCAAAGCTTTTGAAGTAAACACATC
>JABAZL010000147.1 GCA_018608425.1 Flavobacteriaceae bacterium | reverse complement strand
TAGCACCACTAATTAAAATTCTCATTCTTTTTTTGGCAAAAATACTACAATTAGAAGCGTATAGCACGTAACATTTCACGTTTTCCTGGAGGGCCTTCAATTCTAAATACATCTAGTCCTAGCGCTTCTAACGCGCGACGCACACTTCCCTTGGCAGAATATGTAACCAAAACACCTTGTGGAGCCATGGCTTCTACAATAGGTCGCAAGGTATCTTCGCTCCACATTTCTGGCTGAACTCGAAAACCAAAAGCATCATAGTATATAATATCATATTGCTTTTGAGGTTTAAAGTTCTCCAGAAGAATTTTATGTTTCACTAGGCTGAAGGTCGATGAAATTTGAACTGAAGATTCCCAGGGTGCTAAATGCAATTTCCTGAGAAATGCTTTTGAATCTTGAAGTGTTTGCAATGAGTCGAAATTTAATTCTTGAACCTCGCGCAAAGTTAAAGGAAAAGGCTCTAGTGTTTCGTACTGAATATTAATTTGATTGGAAGCTGCAAACTCCAAAGTAAGGAGCGCATTGAGTCCAGTTCCAAAACCCATTTCGAAAATCGTACAAGAATCTCTTATTGTTGTATTCTCTGCTTTCCAAAAACCAAGACCAGATTCTACATACACATGCATAGCCTCGTTAAATGCCCCATGCATGGAATGGTAGTATTCGTCCCATTCCTCCATATATAAGGTTGGGCTTCCATCGGCTGTTATGATTTTTTCTCTTTTGATTCTTTAAAGATAAAAAAATGAGTATTGATCGTTTAAAAAGATATGATTTTAAAAAATTAATCTATAATTTTGTTTTACAAGCCCATAGCTATGAAGATAACACATGCACAAGAATCAAAAATCAAAAATGTAGATTTTGATAACCTAAATTTCGGAGAAATATTCACAGACCACATGTTTGTTTGTGATTATAAAGACGGACAATGGAGCACTCCAGAGATCATGCCCTATCAGCCTATACAGATGGATCCTTCTTCTAGTGTATTGCATTACGGTCAAGCAGTTTTTGAGGGGATGAAAGCCTACAAAGATGATGCAGATGGTGTATGGTTGTTTCGCCCAGAAGAAAATTTTGCTCGAATCAATAAATCTTCAGAGCGTTTATCCATACCTGAATTTCCAAAAGAATTCTTTTTTGAAGGTCTTGAGAAATTATTAGAATTAGACAAGGAATGGATTAAAAAGGGAGCAGGTAATTCGCTTTACGTTCGTCCATTTGTATTTGCAAGCCAAGCTGGAGTTCAAGCAAGTGCATCAAACGCATATAAGTTCATGATTATTTGTTCGCCAGTAGCAAGCTATTACAGCAGCGCAGAAGTATATGTTCAAGTAGCAGAAAAATACAGTCGTGCAGCTGCAGGTGGTGTTGGTTATGCAAAAGCAGCAGGGAATTATGCCGCTCAATTTTATCCAACTTCACTGGCTCATAAAGAAGGGTTTCAACAAATAATCTGGACCGACGCCAATACACACGAATATTTAGAAGAAGCTGGAACGATGAATATCTTTTTCAGAATAAACGACACCTTAATTACAACGCCAACTAGTGATCGTATTTTGGATGGAATCACCCGAAAAAGTATTCTTCAACTTGCAGAACACCTTGGAATTAAAACGGATGTTCGACCCATTTCCATTCACGAACTACTCGCGAGCAAAGAAGATGGAAGCTTAAAGGAAATATTCGGAGCGGGTACCGCAGTAGTTGTAAGTCCAATCAAAGGCTTTGGTTACCAAAACAAGCGTCATGTTCTTGAAGATGCACCCGATTCTTTTGCTGCCATATTGAAAGATCATATCGTAAACATTCAACGAAACGCAACAGAAGATCCGTTTGGATGGAGACATGAAGTAAAAACTACCGTTTCAATATAGCTTCAATATTGGGTTTAAAATAATTGGGCCCTTTCATTACTTTCCCATCTTCTCTGTAGATAGGATTACCATCTGCACCCAGCTTACTCATATTTGAGCGTTGTATTTCTTCAAACACTTCGGTGATTTTGTGTTGCATTCCGTGGGTTAAAATTGTCCCACACAAAATATACAGCATATCGCCTAGTGCATCGGCAACCTCAACTAAATCGTTGTTTTGAACAGCCTCCAAATATTCTTCATTTTCTTCTTTCATTAGGTTGAATCGAAGCTCTTTTATTTGATCCGATAAATCAAGAGTTGGTTCCTGATTTACGTTAATTTTAAAAGCTTCGTGAAACTCCTGTACTGCGTCCAATTCTTTTTTTATCATGCGATGGTATTGAATGTTTTACAAACTGTTAAAAACTAAGCTAAACTAAAAAGTCTAAACGTAAGCCCTAACATAATTTTAAATCCAAAAGGATTCGAGTTATTTTTTTCTAATTTCGTAGAAAATTAACGCTATGTTTTCAAACGGACAACTCCTCTTTGCAGTATTTTTTGTTATTGCCTTTACTGGAATCATAATTTTCACCTATCGAAAAGATTTTAAAGGGCATCAAATTCACTACGAAGGCAGTTTTAAAATTCTCCTGACTTTCCTTTTGGCTATTGCAGTTCTTTTTGTAATTAAATATTATACGCAAGCCGAATAAGTACCTAGCCTTTTAATTTTAAAACTACTGCTATGCATTATCTACGTTTTATTTTCGGAATTATATTCATAGTAATACTCACTTTTATTCTTTACATAAAAAATCAGCCGAGTCAATATCGTGTATCTCGATCTATATATACCTCAATTCCAGCACCAACACTGTACAATTATCTTAATGATTTTGAAAACTGGCCCGAGTGGAATCCGTGGATTCTGGAAGACCCAGAAATGAAACTTTCATTTAATCGGGATAATTTCAACCAACCTGGATATCTCTGGGAAGGAAAAGATGGAAGTGGTTCGATGAAAACTCTGGCAACTAAGGCTCCCTTTAAAATTGAACAACAGATGACATTCGAAAGCTTTCCATCTTCTAATGTACGTTGGAATATTAAAAAAAATTCAGATAGCTTGGAGTGGATTATGGAAGGGGGTATGATTTTCCCCATGAAAATTTTTACATTACAAATGGGCAGTATGGATGCAATGATAGGTCCTTATTATAAGAAAGGACTTCGGGCTATAGATAGTATTCTAACCATCAAATTAAATGAGCACCGTTTTGAATACAAAGACACAGTGATTCTTCCAAAGCAGTTTTATCTCTCACGTTCCTTTAATTCGGATACAACTGCACTTGATTCGCTTATAAAAATTGGCTCACAAGAATTATATGAATTTGCCGAAAGCAAGAATTTGAATATAACAGGAGCTTTATTTACGATAACACCGCAATCTGAATTTAAAACAAGTACATGGTCCATTGGAATTCCAATTGAAGGTTATTTTAAAACCGATCATCCCGCAATAAAGTGTCGTTACTCAAAAGAGCGAATGGCGCTGAAAGGAATACACCTGGGGTCCCTTAAAAACATTAAAAAGTCGTGGGAAATAATGACCGAGAAAATAAATCTTATGAATCCCAAGCTACAATATTACCCTATGACTATATATAAGGTAGATAAAAAATCAAACCCTGATCCATTAGCTTGGGAAACAGAATTACTTTTACCATATCGATGAACCGAAGTGATTCGGTTAAAAAAGTTAACTTAGAACAATGAAAATATTAATATGGGTATTTTTGGGTGGTGGCTTAGGAAGCAGTTTACGCTATGGGCTTCATCTTCTTTTCAAAAATACCAGCAGTCAATATCCAATCGGAACATTTGCAGCAAATCTCATCGGTTGTTTGTTGATTGGAATCTTTTTTGGAATACTACATAAACTAAATGTATTGAAGGAAGAAGCACACTTCTTTTTTATTGTAGGGTTTACTGGGGGGTTAACAACATTCTCTTCTTTTGCTCTAGACAATGTACATTTATTCAAATCAGGGTCGCTACTACAACCACTCATTTACTCTTTGGGGAGTATTATTATGGGAATTCTTATGGTTCTCATTGGGCTTTGGTTTTCAAAATCTCTGTAAAAAAACAATCCCTTCACGACCAAAGCACTACTAATCAACTCGATACGCTCTTCGGGTGGCTCATTGTGTTCAAAATTACTTTATAACACATTCAGCAGTACCCATTAAAAAATAGGGTATAATCTCATTTTTTTACTATTTCAATATAAATACCCTCAATTTTATAGGGCAAATATTTAATAAAACATAAAAATTAAATTAATTACCCATAAAAAAGCATAGTAAGATCGTTTTAGAAGTATTTTTGATCAAAATCATTTAAACAATATTATAATGAAAAAAGTAGAAGCGATTATTCGCAAATCAAAATTTGGAGATGTAAGAGAC
>JABAZL010000093.1 GCA_018608425.1 Flavobacteriaceae bacterium | reverse complement strand
TTACCATTTGGTTACTTTTGGGACCGTTACCATTTTTGGGTTTGGATTTCAAAAAGTCTGCAGTTTCCGTTAGAGGTAAATGTTCTGGGTTTACCACTAAAGTTTTTTCGGAAAGTTCGCTCAAATGATTGAAGATTACTTCATCATCAACGGTATCTTTATTCCAACTCAAGAAGCATTTTTTCATGTGATTTGCAATATTGAAAACCAAAGCATCTTTCATTTCACCAGCTTCCCAATTTCGAGCCACATCAATCATACTCTTGATATTGTTCCCATAAAAACGATATTTAGGGAAATTTTGAGGATAGGTCAATGGTTGTGGACGCTCTTCTAGAAGCTCGCGAAGTGGTTTCTCGTAAGGACAGTCAACATCCAAATTGAAATCGGACATTATGAACAGCTGATCCCACAGTTTGTGTTGAAAATCGGGAACATCACGAAGATGCGGATTCAAATTCCCCATAACCCCTATGATGGCTTTGGCTTTTTTGTTTCGCTCTTCTCGATCTTCGGTTGCTAACATTTGATCAACCATAACATGAAGATGTCTTCCGTATTCAGGAATGATTAAAGGTGTGCGTTCTGAGTTATATTGTAATGCTTCCATGAAGTGTTTTGATGGATTGTTGGGTAATTCCTTGCAAAATAATGTATTTTAAAGAATTACTGAAATTTTTGTTAGCTTATAGTGTAATAATACCTTCGATTGTACTTGCTGCTCTGTAGATGTTTATTACTTCGGTAGGATTTTCCATTTCTGCTAGAAAAGTTACACTAACAAAAGTGTTCTTACTTGAGTTTTTAAGTTTAAGTTTAGCTTGCTTGCCTTCAAACATTTGTTTCAACTTTTCTACCTTTTGCTGATCTCCTCGAATGATGAATTTAAACAAGAAAGGGCCGGGCCATTCTTGTGAATCTGTTAATTGTTCGTGAAAACGTGAATAAAATTCTTCTGGATTTTCTTTAGGAATCATTAAGACCGCTATTTTTACACAAATATAGTTCAAATAGATAAACCCATAAATTATCGGATCAAAAACTCCATATAAAATTATAATCAGTGGTGGACCCGGAAGTGGAAAGACTACGCTGATTAATTTACTCAAAGAAAGAGGATATATTTGCTTTGAAGAGGTTTCAAGAGACTTTATTCAACTGGGTAAAGAACAGGGTATTGACAACTACTTCAAAGCCGACCCCCATGCTTTTAGTAAATTTCTATGGCAGGGTCGTCAAGATCAATTGCAACAGGCAAATGCATTAACAACTGCCTACGTTTTCTTTGATCGTGCTGTTCATGATGTAGTGGGCTATTTAAATCACGTAAACGATCCCAATCTTGCATGGGAAGAACAATTGAATGACTTTGCTTATGACCTTGTTTTTCTGATAAAACCCGTCGAAGAAATTTATCATCAAGACGAGGATCGAATGGAAACTTTTGAAGAAGCTTTGAAAGTGCATAAGAGCCTTACAGATACATATAATAAAAGCGGTCTGAAAATCATAGACCTTCCCTTTACAACTCCCTTAGCGCGATTGGATTTGATCTTAAAACACATCAAGAATGGATAGTCCAAAAGCATATCTCAAGAAATACTGGGGGTACGATACATTCCGTTCAAAACAAGAAGCTATTATAGGTCGCGTACTCGAAAATAAAGATACCGTTGCGCTTTTACCAACTGGAGGTGGGAAATCCGTTTGCTATCAACTTCCAGCCATCATGAGTGAGGGCTGCACCTTGGTCATTTCGCCTTTAATTGCATTGATGCAAGATCAAGTTGAGCAGATGAATACAAAGGGCATTAAAAGCATGATGTTGACCAACACACAAGCCCTTGGTATTCAACTAGACAATTGTTTATATGGCAATTTTAAACTGCTGTATTGCTCACCTGAGAAAGCACTATCTACTGAATTTAAGCTCAGAATTAAAGACCTAAAAATCAATAGAATTGCTGTAGACGAAGCACATTGTATTTCGGAATGGGGAAATGATTTTAGACCTGCGTTCAAACAAATAAAAAACCTGCGAACACTGCTTCCCGAAATACCAGTTTTGGCAGTGACAGCAACAGCAACTCCAAAAGTTTTAGACGATATAATATCGAGCCTTGAGCTCGAAGAAACCTGCCTTTTTCAGGAATCTTTTGTCCGATCAAATATTAGTATCAATACCCTTTTTACCGAAGATAAGTTTGGAACTCTAATCAAATTACTGTCCAAAAACAATAAATCAGGAATTGTGTATTGTGGTAGTAGAAAAATGACTGAACAAGTTGCCAAAATATTGCAACATAATCAGGTCTCTAGTGCTTTTTTTCATGGAGGAAGAACCGCAAGTGAGCGGAAAGAATTACTATACGATTGGCTGACCGAAAAAACTAAAATCATGGTTGCCACCAATGCCTTTGGCATGGGTGTCGACAAAAGCGAAGTTGCCACCATAATCCATTTAAATCTCCCTTCGAGTATAGAAAACTATTTTCAGGAAGTTGGTCGTGCTGGGCGAAATGGAGCTCCTGCAAAAACTTTTCTTCTGTTACAACAAAACGATAAAAATAGAATTCGAGATCAATTCTTAGGCTCGCTTCCCGACAAAGAGTTCATTCGCTTATGCTATAAAAATCTCTGTAATTACCTCAATATTGCATATGGAGAAGGCAATGAATTGATTAGTAACTTTTCTTTGAGTGCATTTTGTAAAACCTATGATTTAAATCCCAAAAAAGCACTGACTACTTTATCCTATATTGAACAAGAAGGTGTTTTTAACCTCATACAATACAACAAACAACGAGCAACAGTAAAATTTTTATTGAATCAAAATCAAATTCTTGATTTACTTAAAGATCAATCGGAAACATCAAAAGTTATTCAAGCTATTATACGAAACCATCATGACGTGTATACTTCCTCTTTTGAACTCGATCTCGAGCGTATTGTCCGTGCAAATCAAGTGTCTTTTAAAACTGTAATTCAAGCGCTCGAACAATGGCATAAAGAGGGTAATCTTATTTTAGATTATGCGCAAACAGACATTCAAATCCAATGGCTGGTTCCAAGAGAAGATCAATACACGTTTGCTCCTTTACTTAAACGGCTAGAACAGCATCATCAAGTAAAAAAAGAAAAGATAGAAGCAATGATCACTTTTGCTTTTTCTACGGATAGGTGTAAACAAAAACAAATTCTTTCTTACTTTGGAGAACATACATCCAATAAATGTGGGCAGTGCAATGCCTTAGAATGTCTTCCAAAGAAACAAGTAAAAGCAGCTCAAATTCAAATCAAAAACCGCATTGTGGAAGAACTTCAAAATGGAGCAATGAGCCTAAAAGAATTGGATCAATCCATTGCGGATTACACTACCTTTGAAATTGGAGAAACAATTCGAATGCAATTGAATTCTAAAGAACTCCTTTTAACCGACACCAATAAACTAAAGCTGAATATATAGTATGAGAATTGTCTTTATGGGAACTCCCCAATTTGCTGTTTACGCCCTGCAGGCATTAAATGAATCTGAACACGAGGTAGTAGGTGTCGTAACTAATGTAGATAAACCTGCTGGAAGAGGAAAACAATTGCGTCAATCCGCTGTCAAAGAATATGCTGCTGCAGAAAAACTAACGTTACTTCAACCAGAAAACCTAAAAGATCCTGTATTCACTAAAGAGTTAGAAGTTTTGAATGCCGATGTATTCATTGTTGTTGCTTTTAGGATGTTACCGAAAACAGTTTGGAGCATTCCACCTAAGGGTACCTTTAACTTACACGCTTCCCTCCTTCCAAATTATCGAGGAGCAGCACCCATTAATTGGGCGATCATCAATAATGAAACTACAACCGGAGCAACGACATTCTATATTGATGATAAAATTGATACCGGAGCTATTCTTCTTAAAGAAGAACTAGTAATCCAGCCTAACGAAACAGTAGGTAGTTTACACGATAAACTTGCTCCGCTTGGTGCAAATTTGATCTTAAAAACACTAGATTATATCGCAACAAATCCAACTCCAAAACCACAACTACTCACTGGGGATGAAAAGGAAGCGCCCAAATTGACGAAAGAAAACACAAAGATTGACTGGATGCATTCGCTGAAGTATATCGATGGATTGGTTCGAGGGCTTAATCCTTATCCTGTTGCTTGGCTTGAAATTCAAAATGGAGAATCTATTTTGAAAGTGAAAATTTTTAAAGCAACACCATCATTCGAAAAACACAGTTTTGAGATAGGAAAGGTTCATATTGACGATAAAAAAATTAAAATCGCTCATAAAGAAGGCATGCTTATCGTAGAAGAATTGCAATTACCGAATAAAAAACGAATGCAAGCACAAGCACTTTTGAATGGTTTTACCTTTGAAAACGGTGCTGAGGTCTT
>JABAZL010000049.1 GCA_018608425.1 Flavobacteriaceae bacterium | reverse complement strand
ATTGGCTCCATGAAGACCGGTATGACTACATTCTCCTATGGCAAAAAGCCCTTTTAAACTCGACTCTCCATTGGAATCAACTTCTATACCGCCACAACTGTAATGCGCAGCTGGAACAACAGGAATCCATTCTTTCATTGGGTCTATGCCAATTGAAGTACAGGTTTCATGTATCATAGGAAAGTGTGATAAGAACTCGTCTTTTTTTATACCAGTAGCATCTAATAATACATGGTTCTCTTTTCGTGAAAGTAATTCTTGAGCAATAGCTCGAGACACGATATCACGAGGAGCTAATTCTTTTCTTGGATCATAATTAGACATGAATTGTTCGCCACTTAAATTTTTGAGTATGCCACCCGATCCACGAACGGCCTCTGTAATCAAGAAGGTATCTCCGTTTACTTTCGGATGAAGTGCTGTGGGATGAAATTGGATATAGGGTAAGTTTTTGATCTTTACTTTTGCTCGGTATGCAGCTCCAAGCCCGTCACCTGTTGCTACTCTTGGGTTGGTTGTGAATTCATAGAGTTGGCCAACTCCACCAGTAGTTACAATTGTAAGTTTAGAGGCTATTGTAATTATTTCTTGATCGAGAGTAGAAATTATATAGGCTCCATAACAGCGCTTATGCTCTGTTTTGGTATGGTGATCGGTAATTAAATCAACTAAGATGTGGTTCTCTAAATATTCAATGGTATTGATTGCCTTGACTTTGTTTATCAGCGCACGTTGTATTTCTGAGCCCGAATGATCCTTGTAATGTAATATTCTATTTTCAGAATGTCCACCTTCGCGAACTAAATCAAATTCTTTTGTTTTTTTAGTGTCGAATGCCGTTCCCCATTGCATCAATTCATTAACCCGATCAGTACCTTCTTTAACGACAAAATCAATTACATCAAGATCTCCTTCAGAATCGCCGGCGATATAAGTATCTTCAATGTGTTTTTTAAAGGAATCTTTTTCGAAGTTATAAACTGCCGCTATTCCTCCTTGGGCATATCGCGTATTGCCCTCCATCAAATCTTCTTTACAGATTAAAGTGATTTTTGTTGCCGGAGATAATTTAGACAACTTAATAGCATAAGATAATCCAGAAATTCCAGTTCCAATAACAAGTACATCTGTATTCATCTTAACCAATTTCTAGCATTCGTTCTATAGGTAAACGCGCTTGAATCATTAAGTTTTCTTCTAGAAGGATTTCCGGTAATTCGTGTTCTAAGCAAAGATATAATTTTTCAAGAGTGTTCAGTTTCATAAAGGCACACTCACTACAGGCACAAGTGTCGTCTTCGACAGGCGCAGGGATGAATGTTTTATGCGGAGCTCTTTTTTGCATTTCATGTAAAATACCAGCCTCAGTTGCAACAATAAACTCAGTTGCATCGTCTTCTTTTACAAACTTAAGTAATCCAGATGTACTCCCTACATAGTGCGCTACATCCAATACTTGACTTTCGCTTTCGGGATGTGCGATGAATTTTGCTTGAGGATGTTCTTTGAAGAGCGTTACTATTTTTTCAAAAGAAAAAGCTTCATGTACAATACAGGAACCTTCCCATAGAATCATGTCACGGCCAGTTTCTTTGATTAGGTATCGACCAAGGTTTTTGTCTGGTGCAAAGATAATTTGCTTGTCTTTGGGTATTGATTCAATTATTTGAACAGCATTACTTGAAGTACAAACGATATCACTCAAAGCTTTTATGTCAGCAGAGCAATTGATATAGGTTACCACCAAGGCCTCGGGATGTTGTTCTTTGAATTTTTTGAAATCAGCTGGCGGACAAGAATCTGCCAAAGAGCATCCTGCTTTTAAATCAGGAAGAACAACTTTTTTTGTTGGATTAATTATTTTTGCTGTTTCTGCCATGAAGTGAACGCCCGCAAAAACGATCATATCGGCTTCTACTTCTGCTGCAATTTTGGCTAAATACAAGCTGTCACCTAAGTAGTCGGCTAATTCCTGAATATCCTTATTCTGATAATAATGTGCGAGTATTACAGCGTTTTTCTCTTTTTTTAGGCGTTTGATTTCAGAGACAATAGTGTCTCTTGATGGCACTGGAAGGTTTAAATAGCCTCTAGCTGCTAAGGTGGTGGTTGCGATTTTTAAGTCTAATTTTGTATCCATTAAACGGCTTTATTATTTGAAATTAAATACTCTTTAAAGATAATTTGTTTAATAATACCGATGCAGTTTTTTTCTAATTTTTACTGTATTTAAACCAATGTAGTAAAAACGTAGTGATAACATTTTTTACCATAACCATAAAAATATGTATTTTAGAGGTATAAAACGATTTATTTTTTAAAGTTTAATAATAAAATTTAAAAATAAACGTTTAAATTATCTAAAGTAATTAAATAACTAAACATGAAAAATTTAAAACTAATCGCTTTATTATTCCTACTTAATGGGGTAGTTCAAGCACAAACATCTGATAATCCTTGGCTGATTTCAGCAGGAATTAATGGTATTGGTCTTCAAAGTGATTTCACCGGAGGAGATAATGCTCTAATAAAAGACAATTACAAAACTATGAGTTTAGGAGTACCATCTCTATCAGTTTACAGATCAGTATTTGGTGGGCTTTCGCTTGGCGCTCAATTTTCGATGAATAATATTAAAAGTGAATCGGGAATTGCTGATGCTAAATTTAGCAGCGTTGATTTTGCTTTGAAATATGGATTTTCACGTGATAATAAATTCAGCCCCTACCTGAAGGCAGGTGTTGGAAGATCTTCTATTGATAGAGTAGATACTAATTCTTTTAACGCAGCTTCAAGTGCAACTGATAATTATTTTGCTGGCGCTGGTGTTAGTGTTAAGCTAGGAGATCGTTTCAGCGCTTTTGTTGAAACAAGCTACCGTTCATCATTAGATAATCCAGAGGGAAATTTATTACAAAGTACTTTAGGTGTTTCTTTTGGTCTTGGTTCTGGAGATGCTGATAAAGATGGTATTTCTGATAAAAAAGATAAATGTCCTGATGTTCCTGGTCTGAAAGAGTTTGAAGGATGTCCTGATACAGATGAAGACGGAATTCCAGACAACTTAGACGGTTGTCCTGAAGAAGCTGGTCCAGAAGAAAATAACGGATGCCCAGATACGGATGGAGATGGAGTCTTAGACAAAGACGATGCTTGTGTTGATGTTGTTGGACTAGTTGAATTAAACGGATGCCCAGATACAGATGCTGACGGGATTATAGATTCTGAAGATGAATGTCCTGAGGAAGCAGGTGATGCTGAGAATAAAGGTTGCCCATGGCCAGATACTGATAGTGATGGAGTGGCAGATAAAGACGATGCTTGTCCTGAAGAAGCTGGCACAGCCGAAGGTAATGGTTGTCCTGATACACCAAAAGATCTTTTAGATAAGATGAATGGTATTGGTTCAAACATAATGTTTGCTGCAGAAAGCTCTAAGCTTATGGGCAAAAAAGTGCTTGCAGCTATAGGTGAAATTAAGCGTGTGTTAGATGAAAATCCAAATGCAAAAATCATAATTGAAGGGCATGCATCAAGTGATGGAAGCACGCAATATAATGAAGCGCTATCTCTTAGAAGAGCAGAATCTGTTCAAGCTAAATTGATCGAATTAGGTGCTGATTCAAGCAGAATTGAAGTTAAATCTTTCGGTGAGTCTATGCCGATTGATGGAGACGATTCGCGTCAATCTAGAACAAAAAACAGAAGAGTTGAATTCAAATCTATGCTTTTGAATTAAGCTCAACAAAACATAAATAAAAAAGGGTGAACATAAGTTCACCCTTTTTTTATTCTATAAACTCAAATCTACATATTAGATTTCCTTTAGTCCTGCTATTGTTTGAATTGGATCCGCTGCTCCAAAAACATAACTTCCAGCCACAAGAACGTCGGCTCCAGCGTCGATAAGTTGTTTTGCGTTTTTATTTGTCACACCACCATCAATTTCAATTAAAGTAGCACTCCCTTTTTCTTGAATCAGCGCTTTTAAGACCCTAACTTTAGCGTATGTTTCTTCAATGAACGATTGTCCACCGAAACCAGGATTAACGCTCATAAGGCAAACAACATCTACATCTTTAATAATAGATTCTAAGGCTGCGATAGGTGTGTGTGGATTTAATGCTACTCCAGCCTTCATTCCGCACGATTTGATCTTTTGAATTGTTCGGTGTAAGTGATCACAAGCTTCGTAATGAACTGTAAGTACAGCAGAACCAAGTTCAGCAAAAGTTTCGATATACTGATCTGGATTTACAATCATTAAATGAACGTCAAGGGGTTTGGTAGCGTGTTTAGCGATCGCCTTAAGCACAGGCATCCCAAAGGATATGTTGGGAACAAATACACCGTCCATGATATCGATATGGAACCAGTCCGCTTCACTTTTGTTCAGCATTTCTGAATCTCGTTGAAGGTTTGCAAAGTCAGCCGCTAAAACGGAGGGAG
>JABAZL010000096.1 GCA_018608425.1 Flavobacteriaceae bacterium | reverse complement strand
GGAAACATTATTTTTACTCATATCTTTGTTTAAGCAATAAAATTAAGCCAAAACTTCGACTTCGAATCTTTAGGCTCAAAGTCTTTTAAACATATTCTTTATGAACGACGAATTATTACTGATGTTCCACCCCGCTGTTTACATCGCCATAGGTGTTTTTTTTGGTGCTGTTGGTGCTTACTTGGCTGAGCAAAGAGGAAGAACACACTACAAAGGATTTTTAGTTGGCTTCTTTTTTGGGCTTTTGGGCGTATTGTCGCTTGTGGTTTTTTTGAAAAATAAAAATACGCCTACAGCTGAGAATTAATGTTTAGCTTCTTTTTTTCTTCTTTTTGAAGTGACAAAGGCTAAAGCAAAACCACTCATCACAGTTATTAGTCCGAGAAAAGAGAAAACACGGAGTGTTAGTGTATTGAAATTATCTCTTCCTTCATAATCCATAGTGTGTGTCATCCATAAGAAATCGAACCACCTCCAGCGGCGATGCCGTATGCGTTGAAAAGATCCATCACGCGCACTTACATAGGCAATCGGATTTCCTTCTCCACTGAGCCAAACCTTATATGCTGGTAAGGGGCGACCCCCTATATTCGTCATGTTCAGAAACAGAATCGATGCGTTCAATTTTCTCAACAACATATTGATCAAGAATATTATGTTGTATAACCTCCAAAGCGTTTTTTTCTGAAATAAGATCAAGTTTGTTTCCTGTTGTTGCATCGTAAAGATCATCATCATTGATCCAGTAAAACGGATCTTTACCGATGGTCTTGAGCTCCAAGGATTCGATTGATAGCTTGGCTTTGTTTTCAAGGGAATCTAATGCGATTAGCGTTTTAAAGACGACCTTTTCTGGAGCTTTACGATACTGGTCTCCATGAATTTCATCGAGATTCGTCCAACTAAAATACAAGCCGGAGAGCGTCCAAAACAAGAATTGAATTCCAATAAAAATGCCTAAAAAACGATGGGTTTTCCTAAACTTATTTATGGTTTGATAGCGCATGATCTTGTGGCTTTATTTTTAAAAATAATTTAGTTACTTCATAAAGTAGGATCCCTACAGGGCCCAACATAAAGGTAGCTAATAGTGGAATAACAAGCCAAAGATGCTTTATCTTTTTAGACTTAGCTTCTCTTAAAATCCAGCAGCCCACCCAAAAATCAAAGGCAAGATAATGCAGCCATCCAGCAGCAATTAGCTCTGGAGTACTGTTTTCGTATAGCGCAATGATTCCGTCTAAAGAAGAAAAATCTACACTGCCCATGCCTCCATTTACGCTCATAAAGTAGAGGTAAATGACACTCAATAAAAGCGGTATAAAAGGGCGTTCGGACAAGAGAATTGTAAATTTCCAATTGGGTGTAAATAGGAGTAATCCCCAGGCTGCTAAAATACTGGTGTTACAAATCGTAAATAAAAGCTCAGTTGTGTTCATGTGTTATTTTTTTATAAGACCAAGTTCAATCAGGCGTTGATGTAAAAAAGCTCCGGCTGTTGTATCGTCGTACGCTTTGGGTTGCTGTTCAGAAATGCAATGCGGCAAACAATTAAGCGGCATTTCTGCAATGGGATGCATAAAAAACGGAATCGAATACCGTGAACTTCCCCAGGCCTCTTTGGGCGGATTAACAACCTGATGTAGGGTAGATTTGAGTTTGTTATTGGTCAAACGCGACATCATATCCCCCATATTAATGATCAATTCATCGGGTTCAGCAATGGCATCAATCCAAGTACCATCATTGGTCATTACTTGCAAACCCCTACCTTGGGCACCCATCAGTAAAGTAATCAGATTAATGTCTCCATGTGCAGCAGCTCGTAGTGCATTTTCGGGTTCTTGGGTAATGGGTGGATAATGAATTGCACGCAAAATGGAATTTCCATTCGCAATGAAAGAGTCAAAAAAATGTTCTTCTAAATTGAGGTGAATCGCTATTGCCTGAAGTACATGCTGTGCTGTTTTTTCTAAAAGTTTATAGGTCTTTTTTCCAACGGAATTGAAAACGGGGAGTTCGTTAACGTTAAGATTCTCGGGATATAGTTTTGGACTAGTTTCTTCGTACTGACCGAAATGCCAAAACTCTTTAAGATCCCCTACTTTTCTGTCTTTAGCGTGTTCTTTGCCAAAGGAAGTATATCCTCGTTGTCCGCCACCGCCTTCAACTTCATATTGTTTTTTTTCCTCCAGTGAGAGGTCAAAGAAAGCCTTGATTTCTGTATATAAATCTTCCATAAGTTTAGAAGAAAGAAAATGCCCTCTTAGGGCAACAAAACCAATTTCTTCAAAAGCAGAACCTAACTGGGCAACAAATTGCTTTTTGTCATTTTGGTTAGCACTTAAGAAGTCATTTAAATCTACTTTAGGAATTTGTTGCACGTGGATATGTTTAGAATAAAATTACAAATACGGTTGAGATAGCAGTATACTAAAAAAGCAGGTCCATCGACCTGCTTTTATTCTGATAGATAAAGAAAGGCTTATAACTGTCCTCTAAAAGGTATCAGTTGTTCGTCTTTCCTCAAATTCTTTTTATATAACATTTGATACCTCCTTTCTTCATTTAGTTCGACTTTGCTATTGTCATAGCTTAACTACTCATCTCAAAGATAGAAAACAGATTGATATCCATGAATTATTTTACAATTTTTTTAAGCGTCAGCCCTTGTACTAGGATGGTAAATAAAACTACAGCGTAGGTAAGAAATAAAATGAGTGATTTCCCTTCTCCAAGCGATGCAGGTAAGTTTAATGCCAAAGCGATGCTGAGTCCACCACGAAGCCCTCCCCAAGTAATAATAAGTGCTGTTTTTTCTTCAAAAACCTTTTTGATCGAAAGAATTTTGATCGGAATTATCACACCAATACCACGAGAAATAACCACTAATACAATAACGATTAGCGATAAGAAAATGTAGTTTAATTGGAAACTGTGGAAGATGGTTAAGATTTCAAGGCCAATAAGAATGAATAGAACAGCGTTGAGTGTTTCGTCGAGCAAGTGCCAAAACTTATATACATATGCCCCCATTGACGACTCTTCATTACCTGAAGACGCAATGTTTTTATTTAAAAACAAACCAAGGATTACAACTCCAATGGGCCCCGAAAGGTGAAAGCGATTCGCTATAACCGAAACGATGAGCACCAAAGAAAGTGTGATTAGGACCTCTAACTCTACAAATTCATTTTCAATATAACGAAGCAACTTGAGTCCTAGATAACCAACCAATGCACCAAGTGCCAATCCACCTAAAACTTCTGTTATAAACAAAACGCTAATGCTCTGAGCTGTTACCTGCTCTATGCCTTCTGTTTTGATGTTGAGTAAAGTTAAAAAGATAACCACTCCAATACCGTCATTGAAAAGAGATTCTCCTGCAATTCGAGTTTCGGTTGCCGGAGAGAGATTCATTTTTTTAACCATGGCCAAAACCGCAATGGGATCAGTTGGAGCAATTAAAGATCCAAACAAAAGACAATCAATAAGACTCAGACCCAGACCAGACAAACCAAGAAACGATTGTTGTGTAAGCCAAAAAGTTCCATAACCAACTGCGAAAGTTGAGAAAAGAACTCCAAAGGACGCGAGGAACAAAATGGTTACTTTGTCTTTGAGTAATTCTTTAAGGTTAATGGTTATTGCACCCGCAAAGAGCAAGAACGGTAGCATCACATTGATGAGCAGTGTGCTAAAGTCAAACCGCTCTGTTAGCGAAGTAACAGCCTCTAAAAACGAAGGAAATATTAGACCTGTTATTAAAACAAAAACCGAAAGTATGATCGCCAGAACCATCAACCCTATCGTTTGTGGGAGTTTTAAAACACGTAAATTAATGATTGAAAAAAAAGAGGCTAATAAAAGTAAAACGGTAGATAATTCTAATACATCCATAAAAATAGTTTTTACGAAGTTACTAATTTACCGCTTGTAACTCTTGCCTTAACTCAATAATTGCATTTTAGCAATGTATTTCCCTACAACATCAAATTCTAAATTTACAGGCGTTCCAATCTGGAATTCATGAAAGTTAGTATGTTCGTATGTGTACGGAATAATAGCAACAGAAAATTCTGAAATCCCAGAATTAATAACGGTTAGGCTAACCCCGTTGATGGTAATCGATCCTTTTTCGATGGTAATGTTTTTCATCGCAGGGTCATAAGAAAAGGTATACAACCAGCTACCACCCGTTTCTTTAACTTGAGTACATTGCCCTACTTGATCTACATGTCCTTGAACAATATGTCCATCCAAACGAGCACCAAGTTTCATAGCCCGTTCTATGTTTACCTTAGACCCAACGTTCAAATCGTTGAGATTGGTTTTATCTAAACTTTCTTTGATGGCAGTTACTGTATATTGGGTTCCTTCAATGGCGATAACCGTTAAACAAACACCATTATGAGCAACACTTTGATCAATTTTTAACTCAGGAGTTAAATGACTATCCATCGTAATATGAAGGTTTTCATTTTCGTGAATTAACTTTTTTACTTCCCCAA
>JABAZL010000098.1 GCA_018608425.1 Flavobacteriaceae bacterium | reverse complement strand
CAATCCATTTATCGTTGGAGGGGAGGTCATGTAGAACAGTTTTTAAGCCTTTTACAATCCAAGAGCCCTTTTCAGGTGAGCTCAAACATTAGTTCGCTTGAGACTAATTACAGAAGTTATGATGTTGTAGTAAATTTTAATAATGCTTTTTTTGAAAGTCTTTTGCCTCAAATTCATGGAGAGCAAAACCGGTCAATTTTTTCCGACAATTGCAAGCAAAACACAAATTCCAGAGCAGGAGGTTATGTGGAAATTGATCAGTTTTTTGCTAAGGACACCAAAGAAGAAGTCACAAAAATTCATGTGCAGAAAAGTTTTGAAGCGATTAATTCGGCCTTAGAGCAAGGTTTTGATCATAACGAAATAGCTGTATTAGTTAGGACCAAAGCCCAAGCAACAGCAATAAGCGAGTCTTTGGTAATACACGAGATTCCCTTTTTATCTTCCGAGTCTCTAAACCTGTCACATTCCAAAGAAGTACTATTTCTTATCGGTTTGTTGCGATTGGTGCTAGATGAAAATAACTTAGAGCATCGTTTAACAGTACTTGAATTTTTAAGATCAGATTTCGGCGGGAAAGAGACCTATCACGATTTTATTTCAACCCGTTACCGGAAACCAATCCAAACAATTCTTAACGCATTTGAAATCGAGTTTAATTTTTCGAATTTCAAAGCAATGCCGCTTTATGAAGCTGTCGAAGCTGCTTTTTATGCTTTTGAACTCAGCAATTCGATTGACGCTCATCTGCAAACTTTTTTAGATCATGTATTTGAATTTAGTCAACAGAAGCATAACGATATTTTAAGTTTTATAATGCATTGGGAACTGCAAGGCGATTCTCTTTATGTTGCTACGCCCAAGGGTGTCAATGCAATTCAAGTGCTTACTATACACAAAGCGAAAGGCTTAGAGTTCCCGGTGGTTATTTTACCTTTTTTAGACGATCCGATACAGGGGAATCATCAGGCAAAGGTTTGGCTAGAAACGGAAGAATTTTTTGGAGAAACGATATCGAAAGGATGGATTCCTTTTACAAAAAGAGTTGAAATCTATGGTGAACAAGGGAAAGCTTTGTTCGATAAAGTTCAGCGAGCAAATGAGTTGGATGCTCTCGATGTATTGTATGTTGCGATGACGAGACCTGTTGAACAACTCATCATGATTTCAAACGGTGCTGCAGCCAAACAAGATTCCTATCCTAGTTTCATTCAGAATTTTTTAAACATTAATGGGAAGGAAGAAGAGGCAGTTTTAACTCTTGGCGAAAAACGTTGCGTAGTGATTAATCAGGATTTTAGAACAGAACATGGGGTTTTTTCTATAGAAGCTAAAGCAAAAGATTGGCAAAAGAATTTGATGTTGCAAGCGTATTCTCAGCCAGAATCAAAACGAAATTCTCCTAAGGTCCAAGGAATCTTGATTCATGAGCTTCTGGCAAAAATTGAAATCGCCACTGATGTCGATTGGGTTCTTGAGGAAGCTTGTGCCCTAGGCAAAATCGATTTGAATACCACCGAAACGTTCAAGCAAATGCTAACTGATGTTCTAGACCATCCGGTGCTAAAGCCATTTTTTAGCGACGCCTATACCGTTTGGAACGAGCGTGATATTTTAATTCCAGACTCAGAAAACATCCGTCCCGATCGGTTGATGGAAAATGAACATGAAATGGTACTGATTGATTACAAAACAGGAAAACCTAAGAATGAAGATCGCCAGCAAATTGAACACTATAAAAATGTTGTTTCTCAGATATTTAAATATAAAAAAGTAAAAACCTATTTAGTTTATATCCAAGCTGGAAAAAAAATAGCGATTGATTAGTTTTAAAACAAAAGTTATTTGCCGATAGTTCAAGGTCTAAACTGCTGTTGAAAGAGGAAAAACACGTCTTAATTTTTTGAAAACCCATTGAATATAATTAGTTTTGCAACAAATAGAATCGTAAGTAACTGTAACATATAATGAAAATAATCAAACAAATCTTAATTGTCTGCGCAATGACAATGGCATTTTCAAGTGCTACTGCTCAAGATGCAAACAACCCCTGGGTTATCACACTTGGTGCTAACGCTGTTGATGCTTATCCTACAAATTTGCCTAGCTCGGATCTATACGGCCCACAAGGTAAATGGTTTAGTCAATTTTTTAACACTAAAGAGCATTGGAACATCCTTCCTGCGGTAACAACTTTAGGAGTTAATCGTTTTTTGAGTGACGGATTCTCAATTGGAGGGCGTTTATCTTTAAATGAATTTACAAAAATCGGAAACGACAGATCCAATAACTTTTCATACCAAGCATTAGACTTGATTGTACGCCGTTCTTTAGTTAAAGGAACTTCAACTTGGGATCCTTTTATTGAATTGGGCGGAGGTTATACGTGGTTTTCAGGTGATGGAACTCCTTCTTTTAATCTTGGTGCTGGTTTAAGTTACTGGGTTAATGACAATGTTGGTATTACATATCAAACAGCTTACAAACATACTTTCGAAACACATGGTGTAAGACACTTTCAACATGTATTTGGTGTAGCACTTAAATTTGGTGGTATCGATACTGACGGAGACGGTGTATATGATCAATTCGACGAATGTCCTGAAGTTGCAGGCTTAGAAGAATTTGGAGGTTGTCCTGATACTGACGGTGATGGCATCGCGGATCGTGATGATGCTTGTCCAGAAGCTGCAGGTTCTGCTGAATTGAATGGTTGTCCTGATACCGATGGAGATGGATTAGCTGACATCAATGACGCTTGTCCTGAGTTAGCAGGTACTGCCGCTATGAATGGTTGTCCTGATTCTGACGGAGATGGTATCAACGAAAAAGACGATGCATGTCCTACTGAAGCTGGTCCGATTGCAAACAATGGTTGTCCTTGGCCTGATTCTGATTCTGACGGAGTTGCTGATAAAGACGATGCTTGTCCTGCACTTGCTGGTCCTGCATCAAATAATGGATGTCCTGTTATTCCTGATGCAATAATCGCTGAGCTGAACACAGAAGGTTCAATGATTCGCTTTAAAGCAGAAAGTTCAAAAATCATGGGCGAAGAATCTCAGGTTGTTTTAGCAAAAATCAAATCAATATTAGATAGCTACCCAAAAAGTCAAGTTGTTGTTGAAGGTTATGCTTCAAGCGACGGAAGTAAAGGGTATAATCAAAAACTATCTGAAGCACGAGCTGCCTCTGTTAAGGAAGCTCTAACCACTCTTGGCGCAGATACTGATCGTATCTCTAATGTAGGTTTTGGAGAAGAAAAACCTATTGGGGATAACAACCGTGCAGCTGGAAGAAAAATCAATAGAAGAGTTCAGTTTGCCGTTGGTAAAAACTAGAACATTTTAATATCTTAAAAAAAGCCTTGCAATTGCAAGGCTTTTTTTTACATCTATTTTAGATCAATGTCTAGTAATATGATATCATTTCTTTATTTTTAAGGGTGAAAACATTTTTAGAAGAAGCGGTATCTGAAATCCTCTCTGGTCATTCGACTATCGACGAGTTAATCATTATTCTTCCCAGTAGAAGAGCTGGTGTTTTCTTTAAAGATGCTCTAACTGCTCAATTAACCACTCCTATTTTATCTCCTAGAATATTCAGTATTGAAGAATTTATTCAAGAAATATCTACCCTAAAATTAGCCCCATCTACAGCTGCTCTAATTGATTTTTATGAAATCTATAATGCAAATACTCCCAAGAAATATTTGGATTCTTTCGAAGAATTTATTCGATGGGCTCCCTCGCTTTTAAAAGATTTTTCTGATTTAGATGCCTACCTCATAGAAGTGGATTCTGCATTTGAATACTTAAGTTCTTATCACGCCATTGGAACTCTTTTAGAAGATGATACTATCTACGAGAAACAACAATTTTTTTGGAAATCGTTAGCCAGTTATTTTGAACTACACAAAAATTCTTTGAATTCAAAAGGTATGGGTACCTTAGGAATGTTGTACAGAGAAGCTGTTGATTCCGTAGAAATATACCTGCAAAACACCAATAAGACGCATTACTTTATCGGTTTTAATGCGCTCAATACGTCAGAATCAAATTTACTACAAGCTTTCTTAGAAGCAGATCGAGCAGAAGTACTTTGGGATATCGATGAATACTTTTTTCAAGATCAACAACATGCTGCAGGTCGCTTTATACAACGCCACCACAAGGAATGGAATTATTACAGACGTAAAAGCAAACCCAAGTTCTCATCTCATTTTGAAGAACCAAAAGAGATTAAAATCATCGGAGTCCCAAAGAATATTGGGCAGGCGAAATACGCAGCTTCCCTTTTAAAAAAAACAGCTTCTGACTCTGACGCACTTGCCAAAACAGCTCTTGTTTTGGGGAATGAATCTATTTTGATACCTATTTTATCAGGCCTTCCAGCGGAAGTTGACCAATGGAATGTAACCATGGGGTATCCGTTATTGAACACTCCAGTTGCTTCCTTTTTTAATCATGTTTTTGAAATGCATCTTAAAGCTTCCGAATCGGGGTTTTCCTATCAAGATGTTCTTCGAGTTTTAAGTTTTGATTGGATTCGTGATGTTTTACAAA
>JABAZL010000010.1 GCA_018608425.1 Flavobacteriaceae bacterium | reverse complement strand
TATGCAAACTATTGGGACGTGGTTCGCAATCACACGCAAATTGTATTGGAACATTGCATTCAAAATCCGAATGAATTTTCAGATTATTCAGATAAAAACTGGGGTTTAACCGCAAGTTATTCTCGAAACACAGACGGAAGTACGGGCTATTCTGACCACAGTCCAACGAATGATCGAGGAGTTATAAGTCCAACTGCTGCGCTTTCCTCACTCCCCTATACTCCAGAAGCTTCTATGAAGTATTTGCGTTATTTATACGAAGAAAAACAAGAAGACTACACTGGAATAGCTGGTCCGATTGATGCGTATGCATCCCATTATCAATGGAAAACACAGCGGTATTTAGCCATAGACCAAGGGACTATTGGCCCGATGATTGAAAATCATAAAACTCAATTATTTTGGAACTTATTCATGAATGCACCAGAGATCAGGTCTGGACTTGTAACACTCGGATTTACATCTACGCAAAACGGATTTTAAAAACGTAATTTTGAAATAGTAATCTCAAAACATTCCCATTATGTTATAAAATAGTTTAGGTTTGGAAAGTGAAATCTATAATTGATCCAATGCTTAAACTAGAACCCTTTACTCCTAAAGACTTTTCAAGGCTTATTGGTTGGATTGATACAGAGAGAGAACTGGTTCAATTTGCTGGAGATTTGTTTACTTATCCACTGTCAGAAAACCAACTTCATACTTATTTAAGTCAAGAAAAACTCATTGCAAAAAAAATAATCCACATAGAATCAGGAGAAGTCATTGGACACTGTGAATTGAATTTTTTAAATGAACATCCAAGGTTATCGAGGATACTAATCGGAGCTAAACAAAACAGAGGACTGGGTTATGGAGCAAAAATAATACGACTAATGGTCGATGCAATTCAAAAAGAAATTCCGTCAAGACAAGTTGAGTTACGTGTTTTTGGATACAATACAAATGCAATAAAGCTGTATGAAAAAGAAGGTTTTGTAATTCAAGAAAAACACACGCTTCAATTTCAATATACCGATGACGAGTTTTGGACAAACTACTATATGACCAAACAACTCCATAATTAAAAGATTTTAAAGTGAAAACGAAATCATTTTCACTAGCAAACCAATTGAATATTCTTTATCTTGATGCTAAACTAAAATGATACTCTTTTTTAAACATTTTATATGAAACCAATCAAAAGCCTTCAATTTCAAGTTGAAAAAAATAAGTTTATAAACCATGCTATTGAAGAAATTCCAGAAGAAAATTTAACACTCGCAACTGATGAAATTATAGTGAAAGTCGATTTATTTTCTTTCACTTCAAATAACATTACCTATGCAGTCTCTGGAGAAATCATACGCTATTGGGAGTTCTTTCCTCCTGTTGGGAAACAAACTGAAGGTTGGGGCGTAATTCCCGTTTGGGGCTTTGCAGATGTAGTAGAATCGAAGGCAGATAATATCCCTGTTGGGGATCGAATTTTCGGCTACTTCCCTCCTGCTTCTCATTTAAAAATGAAAGCTGGACACATTACGGGCAAGCGTTTTATAGATGTTTCGGAACACCGATCAACTTTACCACCAACCTATAATCTGTATCGAAGAGTGCTTTCGGAACCTAACTATGATCAAAAGTTGGATCGCGATCGAGCCTTATTTTATCCCCTTTACATCACATCGTTTTGTCTATGGGATTCCCTCCAAGAAAACAATTGGTTTGGGGCAGAACAAACCATCATACTGAGTGCTTCTAGCAAAACCAGTATTGGATTAGCCTATGGTTTACACATCGATGAAACTGCACCTAATGCCATTGGAATAACATCGGAACGTAACCTTGAAGCCGTTGTAAAACTTGGTCTGTATGATGAAGTGTACACCTATGATCAACTGGCACAAATCAATAGTACAATTCCTACAGTTATTGTAGATATGTCAGGGAATAATGTGGTATTGGTTGATCTACATAAACGTTTAGGTGATCTTATGAAATTTACCTTTAAGGTTGGGCTGACTCATTGGAAAGAATCGAACCCAAACGAGGGAATCATTAGGGAACGTTCCAAATTTTTCTTTGCTCCTAGTCATATTCAAAAACGAATTGAAGATTGGGGAGCCAGCGAATTTGACCAAAAAACAGGACAATTTTTAGTAGATGCTGTAGCGACTACCAAAGCATGGCTTCAGTATAAAACTCTTGATGGTTTAGCCGAACTCGCCACAGTATATCCAACAGTATGCAATGGAACATTAGCTGCAGATCAAGGATTGATTGTTAAAATGTAAAAGCAGGTTTTACATTGGTAATTCAAGGTTTCCATTCAGTACGTTTCTGGATATAATAATCCGTTGTATTTCTGAAGTTCCCTCGTATATCTGTGTGATTTTTGCATCCCGCATTAGGCGTTCAACATGGTATTCTTTTACATATCCATTACCTCCATGTATTTGAACAGCTTCAACAGTATGTTTCATTGCAGCTTCAGAAGCAATTAATTTAGCCATTGCACTTGCGTAGCCATAGTCTTGTCCACTATCTTTTAAATAGGCAGCTCGATATACAATCATGCGGGCTGCTTCAATATCCATCGCCATATCTGCTAATTTAAAAGCAATGGCTTGGTGTTGACCAATGGGTTTCCCAAAAGTTTCCCTCTGATGTGCGTATTCAACAGCCATTTCGTAAGCTCCAGCTGCAATTCCAAGGGCTTGTGCAGCAATCCCAATACGACCTCCTTCAAGGGTTTGCATAGCAAATTTAAATCCAAAGCCATCGGCTCCAATTCGGTTTTCCTTAGGAACTTTTACATCTGCATAACTTATCGAATGTGTATCAGACGAGCGAATTCCCATTTTGTCTTCTTTAGGACCAATGGTAACTCCTTCCCAATCGCGCTCAACAATAAAAACATTGATTCCCTTATGTCCTTTTTCTTTGTCCGTATGAGCAATCACGAGTTGAATGGTAGCTTTTCCGCCATTTGTAATCCAATTTTTTACACCATTCAACACATAATGATCTCCTTTATCGATGGCAGTTGTACGTTGGGATGTTGCATCACTCCCAGCTTCAGGCTCAGAAAGGCAAAAACAACCTACCTCTGCTCCGGTAGTTAGTCTTGGAATGTATTTTTGTTTTTGTTCTTCAGTCCCATATTTTTCTAGACCAAATAAAACAAGAGAATTATTCACGGACATGATCACTGAGCAACTGCTATCGATTTTGGAAATTTCTTCCATTGCAAGTACATAGGAAAGCGTATCCATTCCGCTTCCACCGTATTTAGGGTCAGTCATCATACTTAAAAAGCCCATTTCGCCCATTTCTTTGACAAATTCAGTTGGATATGCCATGGAACTGTCGCGTTCAATAACACCCTCTTTTAAACGTGTTTTAGCAAATTCTCGAGCAGCTTCTTTAACGCTTAAATGTTCTTCTTCTAATTTAAATATCATAATAATCTATTCTTAATGGTGTACTTATGCTTTCTTAATTTGTTCTCGAATCAGGCCTTCTTGTGCAACAGATGCTACCAAGTCTCCATTTTTATTAAAAATACTTCCACGAGCAAAACCTCTTGAATTGGAAGCACTCGGACTATCCATAGCATATAATAACCAATCGTCGATTGAAAAATCGCGATGAAACCAAAGGGCATGGTCCAAACTCGTATAAAACATACTTTTGGTATTGAGTTCTTCTCGATGCGGAGCTGTGGCTGTACTCAACAGATTATAATCGGAAGCGTAGGCAAGTAATTGATGGTTGAGTGCTACATCATCTCGATTGAGTTTCACAGCTGAAGTAAACCACATATTGTCATATGGGGGGCTGTTTTTACTATACTTACTCAAGAAATTTTCAACTGGACGAATGTCAAATACAGTTGGTAACATGTTCTTTAAACGCTTATATATTTTAGGTGCAGTTGTTTCTAGTTCATTGATTTGATCAACAGTTGGAATTAAGTTCTCCGGTTTAATCACATTGGGCATGGGAATTTGATGATCGATTCCTTCTTCCTTTTTATGAAATGAGGCCGACATATTGAAAATCGCTACTCCATTTTGTTTTGCTACTACTCTTCTGGTTGTAAAACTTTTTCCGTCTCGAATGGAATCTACTTCATAGATTATTGGAATATCAAGTTGACCACCTAGAATAAAATAGGCGTGCATGGAATGAGCAAAACGATCTTTAGGAACAGATTGATATGCCGCATGAAGTGATTGCCCTAGAACTTGACCACCAAATACACGTCCCCATGGGGTTGTGTAGTTTTCTCCTTGATAAGTATTTTCGTCGATTTTTTTTAGGGTCAATAAATCAACAATTTCTTGAATCGTATCCATAGGTTATATTTAAAAAATGCTCCTAATTAAAAACTATAAAAAGGAGCATTCAATGAATCGTGATTGCTATTATTTTTTGTAGTCGTGTATCGATTTTCCAGCTTCAGATAACGCTCTCAGTCCATCTGGGACGGCAAAACGTGCTCCAAATCGAGAACTAAAGTCATCGCATTCAGCAACAAATTGTTGCATGCCAACAAAATCAATATACGATAAAGCTCCACCTGTAAAGATTGGGAATCCCCATCCTA
>JABAZL010000173.1 GCA_018608425.1 Flavobacteriaceae bacterium | reverse complement strand
CAATTCTATGTATTCTTGGGAATTTCCAATTAGCCCTTCAAATGAGTTTATGGAAAGCTTCAGTTGTGATTTTTGTTATTGCTTGGATTGTTCAATTTTACGGACATAAAATAGAGGGAAAAAAACCGTCTTTCCTTGACGATATTAGATTCTTATTAGTCGGTCCTGCTTGGATTTTGGATCATGTATTCAAAAGTAAAAGCTAATCCCACAAAGTATTCCAATAAGAAACCCCCAAAGAGAACCATCTCTTTTGGGGTTTTTACTTTTTTTGGACATAATGTTAACGCATAAAGTTTGCGTAAAATAAAGTGTTTGCAAAAACTTTGTTGGTGCCATACCAATATGCTCTGAAATTAGTATTGTCGGTCAAAAGAATGATATTCCCTCTCCCTTTACGCACATGTTTAAACGGAACGCTTCCTTTTAAAAGTTTCATTTGCTCTTTCGAAATATATCCGCTAAGAAGTGGTTTTTTGGTGTAACGAATTGGGTTATTATAACTCTGTTTGTCTGCTTCTATAAAGATTCTAGAATTCCTGAAAATAGGCAAAGTACTCTGTTCAATCCCGAAGTTGATGGGATGGCTTCTGTCGATGTCTGTATTGAAAATAGCTCCACCAATGTTTTGTGCACCACGGTAATTATCTTTTTGATCAAAAGCGACTCCAGTAGCTTCACGTTTAAATGATTTTAATTCAACCTTAGCAAGATCTGATTTATTCACCCATTTGATTGCATCGCGATAGGCAACTAAAGAACCACCAGTCTTAATCCAACTTTCAATTTTCTTGGTGCTAGAATTCAATAAGCTTCCAGAGTAACTCGGAATGATTAAGTGGGTGTAACGGCTCAAATCAATTCGATTTAGTTGACGAACATCAATCTTGGTTACTGGAATTTCGTATTGCGTATCCATTAAGTGCCATATCTCTCCGGCATCATAGCTTCGAACTCCATCTCCAACTAAAACAGCAACACTTGGTTTTTTGAGGGTTTCAAAATTCCGAGACCCTAAATCAATTCCTTCTGTTAGACCTGTACTTACCGATCGAATAGTAAGCATAAGACCTGAAGCAGTTTCGCTGATTTTTTTATGAAGCATTTCTGAGTTCATGTTTTGATTGGCTACAGGAATCATTAAACTTCCATAGTCATATGAATTACCTTCAATAGAGAAAGGCTTTAGTCCGACCTTAATACGAATTCCTGCATCTAAAAGGGTGTATAGAAATTTGGGAGTATAGTATCCATGTCCTTCCAAAAGATAAGCGTAAGACGACTGTTCAATTGCTTTGTCGTCTGCTATTGCTAGCGTTTTGATTTCAGAACCGGCGAGGGCTATTGATTTTTCAAAGGAATAGTTTACGTTAAATGATAATGGAAAAGTCCAAGCTGAAATATCATAGAACAAACTGTCTTTGAATTTAGTCTGTGTATCAAACATAGCATGAATCAACTTACTTTTCTTTTGATTCAACGGAACTACATAGCTCGCTTCTTTGGCATATCTCTTTCCTTTTACCGTTGAATTTTTAGCTAAAGAGTGCACCTGTATCTTATGACGTTTCAGAATTTCTGCTAAGCGGTAGGCAGTTGCAGGATCTTTACTGTTTCCAAAGACAATAGACTTTTGTTTGCTTTGACTTGCTTCTTTAAGTGCATCGCTATAAAATGTTCTTTGATAATTTAAGAGTTTTATGCGCATGTTCTTTGCAGCCTTGAGAGTAGATAAGGCTGTATTGAATTGATTTCTTATCGTGAAAGGAAAAGTAAGCACGCCATTATCGCTTTCTTGAATATGCCCTCTTGAGCTTGCTTGTTCAAACAAAATTCCGATACTTCCATTTACATCAGGATAGGTAGACCCTTTTCCATAGTAAAAGTCATCATAACTTTCTTCGGTATAATAAAGAGATCCAATTTTGTTTAGTGCTTCTGCATGGAAATTTCCAATCTCACGTGTTAGGGTTTGATTCATTTTTGGAGTAAGTGGATTTACTCGTGACTGAATTCCGGGTTGAAAAAAGAAGGTAGCGTTGGTTCCCATTTCATGATGATCCGTTAGTATGTTTGGAAGCCACTCTGTGAAACTTTGAATACGAACCTTAGATTCTGGTAATTGTACAGGCAGCCAATCGCGGTTCATATCAAACCAATAATGGTTTGTTCTTCCTCTTGGCCATGCCTCCGTATACTCTCTATCGTTTGAGTCTGGATTAAGAATGTTGCTTTTATGGGTGTTTGCCCATTGAGAAAAACGTTGTAATCCGTCTGGATTGTAGCTTGGATCAAACAAGACCACAACGTCTTGAAGAAGTTCAGCTACGCTAGCATTCTGAGAAGCTGCAAGGTGATAAGCAACCATTAGACCAGCATTTGCTCCACTGGGTTCGTTTCCGTGAATTGAAAAACCCTGGTATACTATTGTAGGCATAGCGCTGAGATCTAAACTCTGACCTTCGGGTTCGGACAACATCATGTGTTGCTTTTGAATTTGATCAATATTTTTGTGATTCTTCGGACTTGTAATTGTCAACAGAAGAAGTGGACGGCCTTCATACGTAGTTCCTCTGTTTTCAATTGAAATACGTTCTGAAGCCTGTGCCAATTCCTTCATGTATTCTGCTAGTTTATCATGACTTACGTGCCAATCACCAACATTAAAACCCAATACACTTTGAGGTGTTGGAATAGTGGTATCGTATTCATGGTCCGATGGGAGATAATATGATGCATCTGTTTGTGCATATCCAAAGAAGCTTATCCATAGTAGGGCGAGTAATGTTGTAGTTTTTTTCACAGCAGTAGTATCTAATTAATATATTAAATGGAATCAATATCCTTTTAAAGGTAAAAAAAAATACGGTACAACAATGGTAGGAATGCTTATAATGAAGATTGCTTATATGTCTTCAAAATTTAAATCTGTAAAGTTCTCTGATGCGCTCTTACCAACAGCTTTCGAGTCTTCGGATTTAAAGTCTTTTTGATGACGTTCACTAATGACTTCTTCGCCTCTTTCTTTAATTACATAGCTAATCATTTCACCAAGAATATCCTGAAATTCTAGAAAGTCTTCTTTGTAGAGGTATATTTTGTGTTTTTTATAAAAAAAAGTTCCATCATCATTGCTGAACTTCTTACTCTCAGTTATGGTAAGATAATAGTCACTTGCTTTAGTTTCTCTTACATCAAAAAAATATGTTCTTCTTCCAGCACGGAGTACTTTGGAGTAAATTTCTTCTTGTTTAATTTCCATCACCACTTTCAATTTTGTTTAACTTAGGACTGTAATTAAGTGTAAAAATGAATAAAATATTAAACAAAAAAAAATTATTGGTGCCTTTCTGTATTTTGTTTTTGAAATAATTCCTTGTAAAAACCATCGTTATTAATCAATTCCGCATGAGTTCCTTGTTCAATAACTGCCCCTTGATCTATAACAACAATGCTGTTGGCGTCCATAACAGAGGAAATCCGATGGCTTACGATTAGGGTTATTTTTTCTTTTGAACGCTCTTTCAAATTTTTCAAAATTTCTTCTTCAGTATCTGCATCAACGGCAGATAAACAGTCATCAAATAATAATACTTTAGGGTCTTTAATAAGGGCTCGCGCAATTGAAATTCGTTGAATTTGCCCTCCAGAAAGGGTAACGCCTCGCTCACCCAAGAGGGTTTCGTATCCTTCTTTAAACTGTTCAATATTCTCAGCAACTGCTGCGCTTTGAGCTGCAGCTTTAATCTCTTCGAAGCTGGCATCCTGTTTTCCAAAACGGATATTACGTTCAATGGTTTCTGAGAATAGAAAAGGGTTTTGAGGTACATATCCAATTTCAGATCGAATCCCAGAGAGATTATAGTCTTGAATCGGAATACCGTCGATTAAAATCTCACCTTCGTCAACATCGTACAGGCGACTAATTAAATCCAATAATGTGGACTTTCCTGATCCAGTTTTCCCAATAATTCCTAAAGTTTCCCCTGGATTGAGTTTGAAACTAATGTTCTTTGCAGCTTGAATCTGAGTTTCTTTGTAAGTGAAGTTTACATTCTTAAATTCAATGGTCCCTTTTTCAATGGTTTGGTCTAAACTTCCGCTGGTGATTTTGGGTACTTCTTTTAGAAAATCATTGATTCTTTTTTGTGAAGCTTCGGCTTGTTGAACGATTGAGGTTACCCAACCGACTGTGGCTACAGGCCAAGTAAGCATATTTACATAGATAATAAACTCTGCCAAAACACCTATTTCTAGGGTACCTTCGATGTATTGATTTCCACCAATGAAAATAACCAAAATGTTACTGAATCCAATAAGCAAGATCATGAGTGGGAAAAACCAAGCTTGAATTTTTGCTAAATCTACATTTTTCTCTTTGCTTAGTACTGTAAGTTCTGCGAAGTCTTCGTTGATTTTAGACTGAATCCCGTAAGACTTTATAACAGCGATGCCACTAAAGGATTCTTGTGTAAAAGTAGAAAGATCCGATAGTGTTTCTTGAACGGCAGTACTTCTAGTGTTAATTGCTTTACTTAATTTATATATCGCAAGCGATAAGATTGGCAATGGAAGCAGGGTATATACTGTTAAAAGCGGGGCTATACTAACCATATAAGAAATGACAATTACAAAAAGGGAGATGGTGTTGATGCTATACATAATTGCAGGACCAAAATACATACGAACTTTCCCTACATCTTCACTTATTCGATTCATCAAGTCTCCGGTTCGGTTGTTCTTGTAAAAGCTCAAACATAATTTTTGATAGTGTTCAAAGATTTCATTTTTCA